>QAMI01000014.1:6810-20144 GCA_003150395.1 Candidatus Gastranaerophilales bacterium
ATAAATCCGAAAGGTTTCGCATCTGCTCTGACTCCTACAATGAGCTTTCCGCGTTTTAAAACAGTTTCAAGATTGCTTTCCTGTTTATCTTTTCTTCCGCAGCCGCAAAGTATTAAACTGAACATTAAACATGTACAAATTATCTTTTTTAACATAAGCTTTCCTTCTTATTGAAAATATAACGAACACTAATCAAAAAGTCAACATAACGGAAGATGAAAAAAAGCTCCGTTTATACAACGGAGCGCTTTAATATGACTATAACTTGAATTTCAAACTATGATTCAACGTATTCACGTAATCTTTTGCTTCTGTTCGGGTGGCGGAGCTTTCTCAAAGCCTTTGCTTCGATTTGTCTGATACGCTCACGCGTTACACCGAAAAGTTGTCCGACTTCTTCTAAAGTTCTCTGGCGGCCGTCGTCCATGCCGAAACGGAGTCTTAAAACATCGCGTTCGCGCGGGGAAAGCGTGCATAAAACTTCTGCCAGGTCTTCTCTCAAGAGTTCTGAAGCAACTGTCTTAATCGGGGCATCTGCTTCTTTGTCTTCAATAAAATCACCAAGTCTGCTGTCTTCTTCTTTACCAATCGGAGTTTCAAGAGAAAGCGGTTCTTGAGCGATTTTGATTATTTCACGAAGTTTCGGGATTGAAACGTTCATTTCAAGTGCAAGTTCGTCTTCGGTTGGTTTTCTTGAAAGTTCCTGTGCAAGGCGGCGGGTCACTTTTTTAAGTTTGTTTATAGTTTCAACCATGTGAACAGGAATTCTGATTGTTCTTGCCTGGTCCGCAATTGCTCTTGTAATAGCCTGTCTAATCCACCAAGTTGCGTAAGTTGAGAATTTGAAGCCGCGTTCGTGGTCGAATTTTTCAGCGGCACGGATTAGCCCGAGGTTACCTTCCTGAATTAAATCTAAGAAAAGCATTCCGCGTCCGACGTATTTTTTTGCAATGGAAACAACCAAACGCAGGTTTGCCTGAACGAGTTTTCTTTTTGCGATTGCGCCGGGTGTTCCGCCTTCAAGAATTTTTCTTGCAAGTTCGATTTCTTCATTTGCAGATAAAAGTTTAATTCTTCCGATTTCTCTCAAATAAAGTCTCACAGGGTCATCTACGGCAATTCCTTTTGGAACTTCAAAATCGTTTGGATTTTCTTCTTCCGATGAATTCATCATGTAGATGTCATCAAGGTTCATTTTTGTATCAATTTTAGCTGTTACGATATCTTCGATGTTATCGGTTGAAATATCCATGTTCATGTAATTTACATCATCATGTTCATGGTCAAGTGAAGAATCCTCGCCGATGTCAGGGATGTTAAGATTGTCGTCTTCCAATATGCTGACAATTGAGGAGCTGGGTTGTCTTTTTTTAGTCATTATTTATTTTCTCCGAATTTAATCTTTTATTTATCTTATCTCTTAGCTGCATTTGTATTTTTAAGGCTTCTGTTTCGTCATCAACAGCACTTTTATATAATTTCCGTAATTTTTCTTTTTCTTGTTCCCGCAGGCATTGATTAATCTTGTTTTTATTTTCTTCAATTACCGTCCTAAAGTCCTCGGGGGATAAATTTTCGAAAGTTTCCGAAATACTTGTCAAATCCGCTAAAACTTGCTGTACGTCCGAGTTTTCGCAGTATTCCGTATATAGATTTTCAATCAATTCCTTTACATTATTTACGGTACATATTAATTTGTCAATTGTTGATTTTACATTTATTAATGTTTCATCGGTAAATGCAGTATTGCCAATCATTTCACTAATTTGGGAGAATGAAAAGTGGCTGTCGGTTACAAAAAAAACACTCAATAAATTTTTTTGCGCTTTTTCAAAAACTGTTACATTTTTTGTTACAATTTTAGCAATTCTTTGCGGTGCTTCATCTCGCGCAAGCTGAGGGACCGTTTTAAAACGCTTAACCTCAAGCGCAAGTGCTTTTTCATCAATATTCAGAGCAGTTGCAACCATTTTAATGTATTCAGTTCTTACAATATCATTATTTATTTCCTGCAAAATCGGAATAAGTTCTCTTACAAAACGTGTTTTTTCAAGCGGAGTTTTAATTTGTCCTTTGTTTTTGAGAATGCTGTTAAGCTGAAAATCAATTAACAGCGGCGCATTGTTGATAATTTGTTTAAAGCTGTCAGCGCCGATTGTCCTAATAAATTCATCCGGGTCTTTGCCTTCAGGCGGACAAATCACGCGTATTTCGCAAGCGTATTTGTCATCTGAAGTTGAAATGTAGCTTTCATCAAACTGTTTTATGCTGCCAAGGCCTGCAAAAGCTTCTTTAATAATTTCAGCACCTCTTCCGGTCGCTTTTTGTCCGGCGCTGTCAGTGTCAAAAGATAGATAAATCCTTCTTGATTTTGTGTAGCGTGAAAGAAGCTTAACGTGATCCGAAGTTAAAGCAGTTCCGCAGGCCGCAACCGCGTTTTCAATTCCGTGAGCTTGAGCCGAAATTACATCAAAATACCCTTCCATAAGAATTACGCCGTCTTCTTGTTTGATTGCTTCGCGCGCTGTGTAAAGTCCATAAAGGATTTTACTTTTATTGTAAATCAGTGAATCTGAAGTATTCAAATATTTTGGCTGCTGGTCTTTTTCGATTGCCCGCGCCCCGAAAGCAACAAAATCTCCCATTTCATTTTGAATCGGAATAATGACACGGCCGCGGAAACGGTCAATGAATTTTCCGGGGTCACGGCTTGGGATTATCAGTCCGGCTTTTTCAAGAACTTCATTTGAATAATCTTTTTTCAATATATCATACAAAGTTGTATAATTGTTCGGGGCAATTCCAAGCGAATACTTTTTGATGATATCTTTTGTAATTCCGCGGGCTGAAAGATATTCGTTAGCCTCTTTAATCTCCGGCCTTTTATGATTAAGCAGCAAATCGCAGTAGAATTCAGCCGCCGTTTGACTTGCTTTCATCATTTGCCCTTTTAAATCTTTTGTATCTTTTCCTTCTTTGAATTTTTTTGGAACTTCAAGTCCCAATTGGGCAGCCAAATCCATTATCATTGGGAAAAATTCAAGATTTTTTGTTTTTTGGATAAAAGAAAGCGCATCCCCGCCTGCTCCACAGCTAAAGCATTTATAAATTCCAAGCTGTGGATTTACTGAAAATGACGGTGTTTTTTCGTTATGGAACGGGCAAAGCCCCCAATAATGGTTTCCCTGTTTTTTGAGAATTACCTGTTCTGAAACTACGTCTACTATATCCAGCCGGTCTTTTATTTGAGCTATGAGTTCCTGAAATGTTTCTGCCATATTTCACCAACAACTACAGTGTAGCATTAATAAAATTTTTGGTAAAGAATGGTTGAAGTTATGCTTTTTAGCGTTTTATTATTTTTAAAATTAAAAAAAATTGCCCGACCGGCTAATTGTTCAACGCCCGTTAGAGTATATCATATTGATATAATGCAGAATTTAAAAAATAATATTGAGAACGAATATCTCCTCTTCGTCGACAGCTTGAAAGATCTGGCCTGCATTTCCGGTCTCTCGAAAAAGAAACTTTGTATTGCAAAAACAGATTTTAAAGATTTACACATTGTCAAAAAGATAAACAAAAAATTTCCAAATCTCGAAATTTGGCTGACATCAACCGAAATTTCACGGAAAAATATTATGCTCGCAAATTCCTATGGTATAAAAAACATTATTCCATATCCGGTTGATTTGAAAATTATTCAGAACTATTTCAGAAAGCAAAACAAGCTGCCATCCGCTACAGAAGAAATTCCTAATTATTCCTCACTAAAAGGAATGAGCGTTATGGTTGTGGACGACAACCAGATGAATGTTGATTTGCTTGTTGAAACTTTGTCAGCATTAAATTTGGAAATCACAACTTTCTTAAAGCCGATTGAGGCAAGCAAAGCTGCTGTAAAAGAAAAATTTGACCTGTTTCTATTGGATGTTATGATGCCGGAGATGTCAGGTTTTGAACTTGCTGGAATTATCAAGCGTTCTAAAATAAACGCCGATACTCCAATAATGTTTATTTCTGCACTTTCTGATGCAGAAAACAAAATTATGGGATACAATATAGGTTCTTGCGCTTATATAGAAAAACCGTTTGAAGTTCCGGTTGTAAGAAGCCAGATTTACAACATGCTGAAGACAAAATGTCTTCAAGATGCGCTAAAAGACAAAAAAGAGACTTTTCTTGCAATGGTGACTCATGATTTGAAAACACCAATTTACGCGGAGATTTGCGCACTCGAACTTTTGAATAAAAACCGTGACAACATGGATTTACTACAAAAAGAAATCATAAGCGATATTTTAAGCGCTACAAAGTACATGAAAAATCTTGTTGAAAATATTTCACAAAAATACAAGGTCGAAAATGAAAATCTCGTACTTCAAAAGTCAAAATGTTCGCTCAAAGATATCGCAATAAAATGTATTGAAGATACTAAATATCTCTTTGAAGAAAAACATATTAAATATATTCTCAACTGCTCAGCCCGCAATGCTTTAGCGATGATGGACGAGCTTGAAATCAAAAGAGTTATACATAATCTAATTATCAACACTATTGAACATGGAATTTCTAATTCAAAAGTAATTATGGACATCAAAGAAAGTTCAAGTTCTGTAATTTTTTCAATTACGAATTTCGGAGTCGGAATAGAGCTTAAAAATCCTGATGAAATATTTTCAAAATACGTTACTTACGCAAACAAGCAAAAAACAATAAATTCCGGACTTGGATTATACATCGCCAAAAGGATTATTGACGAGCATGGCGGGCATATAAAAGCGGAAAGCGAACCCAAAAAATATGTACGATTTACTTTCACAATTCCTATAAAATAGAAAGATGATTTTTCAAATATCTTTACAAATGTTGAAAAATATTTGAAATAAGAGTAATTTTAACTTATGGATTTGCAAATTTTATCACAGTATCTTGATTTTCTGGAAATTGAACGAGGTCTTTCACAAAACACGATTGACGCCTACCGTCGCGATTTGACAGAATTTTTAGAATTCTGCCTGTCCAGAAACATTGAAGAAATAAATAAAATAGAAAGAATTCACATCAGCGGCTATATTTTAAAACTTCACGAAAACAAACTTAACCCCACAAGTATTATGCGTAAAACCGCATCATTAAGAGGATTTTTCAAATGGCTTTGCGCAAACGAAATCTGTGAAAAAAATCCCGCACTAACGCTTGAGCCGCCAAAAGTCCCGCAAAAACTTCCCAAAGTAATCACCGCCGAAGAAATAAATATTATTCTTTCGGAGAACTTAAACAAACGTGAAAAAGTTATTCTTGAACTTCTTTACGGCTGCGGCCTTCGCGTTTCAGAGCTTGTGAATTTGAAAATTCATGATATTGATATCTCCGCAAAATATCTTCAATGCACCGGCAAAGGTTCAAAAGAACGGATTGTTCCAATCGGCTCAAAAGCTTTGCATGCAATAAAAATGTACACAAAAGAACGCGATTTTATTTTGCAGAAAACAAGAAAAACCTCAAAAAACCTTCTTTTGACAGAAGAAGGCAAGAACATAACCAGACAGGAAGTTTATAACTTTATCCACAAACTCGGCGAAAAAATCCACAAATCAATTTCCCCGCACACGCTAAGGCACACATTTGCAACGCATTTGCTTGAAAACGGTGCGGACTTAAGGGTTGTTCAGGAACTTCTCGGACACAGCGATGTTTCTACAACCCAGCTTTACACGCACATAAGCAAAAAGCGTCTCAAGGAGGTTTACTTTGCAATCAACGGTTGAGCGTGCTAGGATTTAAGCTATGTTAGATGTTTTTATTACAGGTTCACAAAACGATACCGGAAAAACCATAGTTACAGCAGGTCTGGCTGCGACTATGCAGAGCCTTGGCTACAGCACCGGAGTTTACGCACCTGTACAAAAGGGCGGGCTTGCTAAAGACGGACACATTGAAGCACCTGATTTGGCTTATATAAAACGTGCCGATAAAAATGTCAAAACTTTTTACAGCTATATGTTTGCAAGCAACGACCTTCCGCTTATTGCTGCCGAAAAAAGAAATGTTTCCATAAATCCTGAATTAATTATGGAAAATTACCTGGGCGTCAAAGAGAAATTCGACTGCTTTCTTGTCAACGGTACAAACGGAATAGCAACACCGATTGCTCCGAATTTTCTTGAAATTGATTTAATAAAACTGCTTAATCTTCCTGTTTTGTTTGTAATATCACCTTACACATCCACAATCAACGATATTCTGATAATGATAAACCACGCAGTTGTGAAAAACGTGAAATTAAGCGGTGTAATAGTAACGGATTGTCCATATAAAACAGACGATGAAAATATCAAAAATCTTCCGAAACTCATCGACAAATACACTGACACCCGAGTAGTCGGCGTTTTTCCGCAAATCGAAAATATATATGCACTCAAACCTGAAGATTTAATTTCATACGTTCTTACCGGCGTAAACCTTGAAAACGTATTCAAAGTGAAAATTGCGAAGTTGGCGTTGTAGGTTTCACATTAAAGCAACAATATCCTTTACCTGACACCTATTTTTTCCGCAAAAAGTCCAGCACCGCATTGATAAATGTAAGCGGATGCACAGGGCAGCCGGGAATATACAAATCAATCGGATATTTTTGGAGAAATTCGCGGTTTAATTTTGTTGAATTCTGGAAAACTCCGCCGCTTATTGCGCAAGCCCCGCAAAGAATAACGATTTTCGGGTCAGGAGTTGATTTGTAACAGTCTTCAAGTGCGTAAGCCATGTTTTCGGAAATAGGCCCTGTAATCACAATACCGTCAGCGTGACGCGGTGAGGCAACAAAGTCAATCCCAAAACGTCCCATATCAAAGTTGCAGTTTGAACAAGCGTTCAACTCCATTTCGCAGCCATTGCATCCGGCAGCAGAAACTTGCCTGAGTTTCAAAGATTTGCCGAAAATTTTATGGATTTCTTTTTTGACTTCAAAAGCCGTTTTATGAAATTCTTCAAACGTCATTTCAGGAGTTACGATTAATTTTTCTCTGTTTGTGGAGGCGAGTTTGTAATTGTTGGTGAATTCAACAGCTTTGCATGCATTGGAGCAAGCGCCGCAAAAGGTGCATTTGCCCATATCGATTGAAAGGTTATCGCAATCAAGTGCACCGGTCGGGCAAACTCCGCGGCAGGATGAAATATCTTCACTGCGGTTGAGTTTTGGAAAACCTCTGAACTGGCTTCTCATTGGAGCGTTTTCAATGTCTTTTATAAATTGTTCGCCTTGATATATTCTTAGTTTTAAAGTTTCTAGCATTTTTGTGTCCTTTTTTATCTTTCAGTGAATAAGTGAATAGGTAAATAAGCGAATAAGTGCTTATCAAAGTAGATATTAGTGCAATTTTTCTGTTACAGCATTATGAAACGAACTTATTCACCTATTCACTTATTCGCTTCATAAACTTACTGTGAGATTGCTTCGATGGTTTAGTTTACAAATCATTCCCGCAGTACGACAGATTGAAGCTTTTGTTGCAAAGCGGGAAGTCTGAAATTCCGTTGTTTCTGACAGCCATCGCAAGCCCGTACCAGTTGTTGAATGACGGGTCTTTGATTTTGTAACGAGAAAGCTTTCCGGTGTTGTCGGTGATTGCCGTATGAATAACTTCACCGCGCCAGCCTTCTGTCATTGAAACTACAAATTTATCAGCAGCTAAAGGTTTTGGCGAAGTTGTGCACAGGGGTTCGCCTTCAAAATCAGGTAACATTCTCATAAATTTTCTAATCAATGAAAGCGACTGCATAATTTCTTTGTAGCGGATACGTGTTCTTGAATAAACATCGCCTGTGGCTTTGAATTTTTTGTCGTCTTTGTCCAAAAACCATTTGTCAGGGAAGTCAAATCTTGTATCACGTTCTACGCCTGACGCACGGCCGGCAGGACCTACAAGTCCAAGAGCTTTTGCGTTTTCAAAACTTACAACACCGGTTTTTTCGAGTCTTGAAATCACTGTCGGAGATTTAAGCATTGTGGTTGTTGTACGTTTTACATCAGCGCCGACTTTTTCAAGAGTTTTGAGAATGCTTGCTGCAAGTTCTTGATTTATATCAAAATTTACACCGCCAACACGGATTAAACCTCTTCCAAAACGGCTTCCGCTAATTTCAAGCATTGAATTTATCACAAGAGTTCTTGTAACACCAAAAATTGCAGCGCCCATTTGATAAGCGGTGTCACCTGCAATTGCTCCCAAATCACCAATGTGAATTGCGGCGCGCTCCATTTCCAGCGCAATAAGTCTGATTAATTGTGCACGGTTTGAAACCTGAATTCCAGAAAGTGCTTCGATTGCATGTGAATATGCAAGGTTGTAGGCAATTACGCTATCGCCGCAAACGGATTCTGCAAGCTGGTTTGTCGGGTTTTGTAAAAACAAATCTTCAACGCCTCGACTCTGGTATCCAAGACGGATTTCCAAATCGTAAACCTTTTCGCCATTGCACATAAATCTAAAATGTCCGGGTTCGATTACGCCCGCGTGAATTGGCCCGACACCAACCTGGTGAATTTCTTCTCCTTGAATTTCAAAGAACGGATATTCTTTTTTGTGGTCGCGCACAGGTTTAAGCCAAGGATGTCCGAGCGGTTCAATTCCGTATTCTTCAAAAAATTCGCGCTCAAACATGTGGAATGCCGGAATATCTTTTGTGATTGATTCGTAAGACTTTTGGCCGGCGTCGAAAAATGAAGATGAAATATAAAGCTTTCCATTTTCATCATCCGCCATCACAACGTAAAGTTTTACGCCGTCAAATACTCTGTCGCCAAAAAATCCTACAACACGTTTGTTCAAATTTATAATTTCTTTTCTCAAATCGTTTATATCAAGAGAAGGAATATCTTTTAAATTGACGGGTTTGTTATTTTCAGTTGTTATCCAGTTCATAATTTTTACCCCACTAATCCTGTAATTGTTCCGTTGATTAAAACATTCACAAACTGCGGAATATAAATCCCGAGAGCGAATGCAGCAACCAAAAGCACAAACTGCGGAAAGTACATGCCAAAACTTACTTCTTTTACGTTTTCTTCGTAATTTTTTTCCGGATTTTTGCTGCCGAAACTCATTTTAATAACGGCTTTACCGAGTCCGTAAAGAACAATTGTCAAAAGGATTACGAACAGTCCGCAAAGAACGTAATGTTTTTGTAAAATCATTGATTTAATCATCAAGAATTCGCTGATGAAAAGAACAGACGGCGGAAATGCAACAATTCCGAGGAAAGACGCAATCCAGAGCCAGCCTGTTTTTTTATCTGTTTTCAAAATTCCTGTTACTGATTTAATTTTTTTTGTTTTATAAATTTCAAGAATATTTCCTGAAGTCAGGAAGAAAGACGCTTTAATGAGCGAATGCCCAATCATATGAAGAATTGCTGCATACATTGCAAGTCCGCCCACAGCGCATCCGATAATCAAAATTCCCATGTTTTCAACAGAAGAATACGCGAGCATTCTTTTGTAGTTGTTTATATGGAAAACGAACACAGCCGTTATGAAAAGTGATAAAAATCCCATAACAAGCATCATCAATTTTCCAAAATCCGCGCATCCTGCCATAACTGTTATTTTATAAACATTCAAAATAATTAAAAATGCTGAATTAAGAAGTGCAGCTGAAAGCAGAGCTGAAACCGGCGAAGGAGATTCTGAATGCGCATCAGGGAGCCAGAAATGAACAGGTGCCAGACCCATTTTCGTTCCGATTCCAAAAAGAATAAATACAAACGCAAGCTTTAGCCAGAACGGATTGAATGTATGTGCGTTTGCCATTAATTCATGGTATGTAAGAGAATTCATATTTCCTGTAGAAATCGTGAGCAAAATAATTCCGACAAACGCCAGCGCAATACCGATTGAACAGATATAAACATATTTCCAGGCTGCTTCAATTGAAGTTTTAGTTTTACTGAAATAAATCAGATATGCACTTGCTAAAGTTGTTGCTTCAATAAAAACCCACGAAAGCCCGAGGTTTGTGCTTAAAATCGCGCCGGTCATTGAAAGGACGAAAATTAAAATCATATAGGAATAATGTCTTAATCTTCGAACATCTGTTGTTTCATGTTTTATATATCCGTTGTTGTAAATTGCAACAGCCATAAAAACAATCGAAAGCAAGAGCAAAAACACAATATTTGACGAATCCGCGCAGAAATATTTACTCGAAATACAAGGCAAATTCATCGCGCACGCAATTGACACAACCAAATGCATGAGCGCGTAAACATTTATCATAAAATTGTTCATCCATTTTGCTTTGAAAATGAACATTATTAAGCACGCTAAAATGGGGAAAATTAAAATTAAATTAATCATCATATTCACAATCCTTCAAATCTGATAACTGTGTAACTTCCAAACCTTCAAACTCTTTGTTTATACGGTTTACCAGAAGTCCCAAAATAAATACCGCAATAAATAAATCAAGAAGAACACCTAGATTTACAATTATTGGCATTTCTTTTGCAACGGAAAGCGAAAGTAAGAAAATTCCGTTTTCCATTGTTATAAATTCAACAACATTTGTAAGAATTTTGTGTTTGATTGTGATTAAAATAAGGCTTATGATAATCACAGCAATCGAAACACCAAAGTAAACAGGGTTAATCATTTTTATTGCCGGAAAATTGAAATCCGAAATCAAAAATCCGCCGAACAAAATTACGCTTGAAATAAACAAACAGTAAAAATGCGGAATATTTGCTTCCATATCTCTGTATTCATGTGTTTGTTTCACGATTTTATTCAAGAATGCCGGGATTACAAGAGCTTTCACAATCAAAGTTTCAAAAGTCAAAAACAAAAAGTTAAAAACATCTGTTTTTTCCATGCCAAACCAGCAAATTAAAAATAACAAAATTCCCTGCAAAACAAGAATTCTTATATGTGCCATCAAACGGCTTGTTGCCGCCATATAAAGCATTGTTAATCCAAATAAAATTATTAGTGCATTTTCCATTTTTTCTTCCTAATTTCCGTATAATTTTATAGCTGTGAGTGAAAGAATTATTAATGCAAATGAGGACATTGCAAAAATGAATTCAAAAACGTGTGACATTCTCAAACGCGCAATGCAGGATTCAAGAGTTCCGACAAAAACCGCGATTATCAAAAGCGCAGCTAGATACGCGAGCGTTGAATACCAAAACCCGATTAAGTGCATTGGAATTAACAAAGCAGCAATTAAGGATTCCAAAATCACCATCTTAATTCCGGCCGCCCATGTTATTAGCGCCAAATCCTGGCCCGAATTGTCCAAAATCATAACTTCATGTATCATTGTCAATTCAAGGTGTGTTGTCGGGTCGTCAACCGGCACGCGGCAGCATTCTGTGAGAAGCATTACCACAAGCGCAAGAACTGCAAGCAATGTTATAAGAATTCCAAGCCCGCCTGCTTTTTCCAAAATCATTGAAAGGCTTTGGAAAGTATAATTTCCTGTCAATGCAATTAACGACGCCATAATTATAAAAAATGCGGGTTCAACGATTGTCGTAAAGCAGGCTTCACGGCTTGCACCCATTCCTTCAAAACTGCTTCCTGTATCCATTGCGGAAATCAAAGCAAAGAATTTTCCAAGCCCCAGAATGTATGCAAAAAGAATAAATCCGCCTTCCATATTCACAACGGGCTGGCCGTTAATCATCGGAACAAAAAGTCCGGCAAACAAAGTTGTTGCAAAAATTACGAGCGGTGCAATTTTGAAAATCCATGTGGTTGTACTGCTAATCACGCTGTCTTTTTTCATCAATCTAACAAAATCCCATAATGGCTGCCAGATTGATACACCTTTTCGTCCTGCCCAAAAGGCTTTTGTCTTTTTTATCACACCGATTACAAGAAACGGCGCAAATAAAAGTATTATTAAATTAATCAAATTCGTAATCATTTTTACCTATCCTAAAAATACTACTGCAATTAGTGCCAATATTAAAAATACAAGTCCGTACAAAATATATTGCTGTATATTTCCGTTCTGAATTCTTTCGAAAACAGAGAAGAATTTTTCAATATCTTTTATGAACGGTTTGATGATATAAGCCTCTTCGACATCTTCGATTTTCAAACAGAAATGAGCGTCTTTCGGGAAAAGTTCTTTCGGTTTTTTGATGTCAAAAACTTTTTTGAAAAGCGGTGTCAGCATTGACAAAAACGGGCTTGCGTAAGATGAAGCTGTGTATTGAATGTGGTTGTTTCCTTTATCGTAACCACAGCCCCATGTGCAGTGTGAAGCCGCATTTTTGTTTGAAAGTTTTTTCAAAATCGCAAGCACAAGAATAAATGCCAGAAGTCCGAATGCTGTGAATGAAATTGTCTGCAATAAATTAATTATTGCCGGCACTTCAACTGCGCCTGTGAAAGTTGCAACAGGTTTTGAAATGAGTTCAAAAACAAACTGCGGGAACAATCCAATGCAAAGCGTCAGCAATGCCAGACATCCCATCGGGAAAATCATTGATGAAACAACGTCTTCTTTCACATGTTCAGCATGTTCGCTTCTAGGAAGTCCTAAAAATGTTATGCTGTAAAGCTTTGTGAAACAAAGGATTGCCATTGTTCCGACAAGTGCAAGTCCGGCAAGTGCAAGAATTGAAATAATAAGCATTCCGAGATTATCAACAAGCGCGCCTTTCAGCATACCAAAGTATATTAAAAATTCACTTATAAATCCGTTGAACGGAGGCAAGCCGCAAATTGCAACTGAACCAATCAAACAAAGTGCCGCAGTTTTCGGCATTGATTTTAAAAGTCCGCCGAGAACTTCAATGTTTCTTGTGTGGGTTTTGTTATAAACAGAACCTGCCGCGAAAAACATCAATTCTTTGAAAATAGAATGGTTTAAAACGTGCAGAATACATCCGCCAAAACCTAATACAGCAACCGGTATTGAATTGTAAGCAAGTCCTAGCATACCAACACCCAGTCCTATTCCGATTATGCCGATATTTTCAATTGAAGAATATGCAAGAAGTCTTTTCATATCGAATTGTGTAACTGCATACAAAATTCCATACAAAGCCGTAATAACTGAAATTATTAATACAAAATAAGAAATCGCAACTGATGGCAAAACAATCAGTGACAAAATTCTTAAAATTCCGTAAATACCTGTCTTAATCATTACGCCCGACATAACAGCAGAAACATGGCTCGGTGCTGCCGGATGAGCTTCCGGGAGCCAGTTATGAAACGGTACAAATCCGGCTTTAATTCCAAATCCGATAAACGCAAACATAAATACAAGGTTTGCAAAATGTGCGTTATTCTGCAAAATTTCTTTGAAAGAATTGAA
>QAMI01000014.1:22815-42467 GCA_003150395.1 Candidatus Gastranaerophilales bacterium
AAAGCGTCAGCAATGCCAGACATCCCATCGGGAAAATCATTGATGAAACAACGTCTTCTTTCACATGTTCAGCATGTTCGCTTCTAGGAAGTCCTAAAAATGTTATGCTGTAAAGCTTTGTGAAACAAAGGATTGCCATTGTTCCGACAAGTGCAAGTCCGGCAAGTGCAAGAATTGAAATAATAAGCATTCCGAGATTATCAACAAGCGCGCCTTTCAGCATACCAAAGTATATTAAAAATTCACTTATAAATCCGTTGAACGGAGGCAAGCCGCAAATTGCAACTGAACCAATCAAACAAAGTGCCGCAGTTTTCGGCATTGATTTTAAAAGTCCGCCGAGAACTTCAATGTTTCTTGTGTGGGTTTTGTTATAAACAGAACCTGCCGCGAAAAACATCAATTCTTTGAAAATAGAATGGTTTAAAACGTGCAGAATACATCCGCCAAAACCTAATACAGCAACCGGTATTGAATTGTAAGCAAGTCCTAGCATACCAACACCCAGTCCTATTCCGATTATGCCGATATTTTCAATTGAAGAATATGCAAGAAGTCTTTTCATATCGAATTGTGTAACTGCATACAAAATTCCATACAAAGCCGTAATAACTGAAATTATTAATACAAAATAAGAAATCGCAACTGATGGCAAAACAATCAGTGACAAAATTCTTAAAATTCCGTAAATACCTGTCTTAATCATTACGCCCGACATAACAGCAGAAACATGGCTCGGTGCTGCCGGATGAGCTTCCGGGAGCCAGTTATGAAACGGTACAAATCCGGCTTTAATTCCAAATCCGATAAACGCAAACATAAATACAAGGTTTGCAAAATGTGCGTTATTCTGCAAAATTTCTTTGAAAGAATTGAAGTCATAACTTCCGGATTTAATAGTCAAAAGCACAAACGCTAATATTATAAAAATTACTGAAACATGCATGTAAATTAAATATTTAATGCCTGCATTCAGAACTTCTTTTTTGTTGTCTTCAAAAATTACGAGGAAGAATGACGAAAGCGACATAATTTCCCAGGTAATTAAGAAAAACATAACATTCTGAATTGTTACAACACCAAGCATTGATGAAATAAGCATTGTCAAAAACAAACAGTGGGAAGAAACATTCATACCTTTTTCAAGGTAAGGTTTCATATAACCGTTTGCGTAAACAGTTCCTAAAAAACTCATAACTGAAATTACTGAAACAAAAAATGCTGAAAGCGGGTCAATAACAAACTTTACAGCACCAAACATTCCGTTTAAAATTGTTAAATTTTGAACAAGGCTTTCGCCTGAAATCAAAACTTTTGCTGAAGTCATCAAGCACAAAATCATTGAAATAAATGTAAAAAATGAGACGACTTTCAGTTTAAATTTTTCGCTGCAAACCAGCGACATTGCACCGCCAAGCAGTGGGGTTAATAAAGCGTAATAAAAAATGTTCATACCTCTTATCCAAAAATTTTTAAAGTGATTTTCACGTACAAGTCCGTTTTAAATCTAACAAAATTAAAAGTCAAGATTTTTTTTGAGAAGGAAATTAGTAAATAAGTGAAAAGTAAGAAGTGAAAGGTGAAAAGTCCGTTACAGATAGATATTGGTAAATTTATGTAAACAACATTGGCAAGACATTTTCCTCTCCCAGCGCCCAGTCCTAATCCAGCACTTGCCTAACCTAATTCCTTCACTAGCGCCTTTTACCTAGCTCCTATCCAATGTATAGGAGCAGACTTTGTCTGCCTCTTGCAAATAAAAATTTTCGATATACAATTTTTTTCGGCAGACTTTTAAAAAGTCATTGTTACTTTACAATTAAACATTTACGCCGACATAATAGCCGACATAGTTTCAACTGTTTTGCAGTTGGAGTTTTTAGTTATGAAAAACTGTTTAAAAGGAGACAGAAAAAGATGACAACAACAATTAACCCTAATCAAAATCTTGATACAAAAGATTGTATCAATCCTATGGATGTGGCGCACGAAATTACTGAATCAGTTATGCCTTCAAAGGCAAATTACAGAAAGAGCAAAACTTTTGTTCTTGCAATTGCCGCAGGTGCACTAATTGCTTTTGGCGCACAAGTTTCATTGAACGTTATGACCGGAACAGAACAGGTAAGCTGGGGCATTGCAAAATTAGTCGGAGCAATGACTTTCGCAACAGGTTTGATGATGGTAGTTTTGACAGGTGCTGAACTTTTTACCGGAAATGTTATGATGACATTCGCTGTTATTGAAAAGAAAACAAGTTTGATGAAACTTTTGAGAAACTGGTCAATCGTTTATTGCGGAAACTTTGTAGGTTCAATAATTCTGGCAGCATTAATTTATTTTTCTGGATGTTCACACAACGCTCATGACGCGCTTGGTGTTATGGGATTAATGACAGCTTACAACAAAGTAAATCTTACTGTTGTCGAAGCTTTCACTCGCGGCATTCTTTGCAACTGGTTAGTTTGCCTTGCAATCTGGATGGCTTCATCTTCAAGACACGTAATCGGAAAAATATTTGCAATTTTCTTCCCGATTATGACTTTCGTTGCTTCAGGTTATGAACACAGCATTGCAAATATGTATTTTATATCAAACGGCTTGTTTCTAAAAAATATTCCGTCTGTTGTTGCCGCTTCCGGCCTTACCCCCGAACAGCTTTCAACTTTGTCCGTAAAATCTTTCTTGTTAAGCAACCTTCTTCCTGTAACTTTAGGTAACATTGTTGGTGCTTTCGTATTTGTAGTATTACTTTTCTGGACAGCATACCTGAGAGATGACCACACCCACGGAAAACACCACAAAGCCTAACAGAATTTACAGAATATTTAGAAAAATGAAAAAGATTTTATTAGTGATGATTATTTTATCAATTGCAATTTCATCCGCGGCTTATGCGGCGGATGATTCTCCAGTTGACAAAATCGAAAATACAGAAGAGCCGATTATTTTAGAAACCCAATTGAACTTAACCGAACCGGCCGAAGGAAGCGTTCAGGAAAATGTTGTTCAAGAGGAAGTTAAAGAAGATGAAGAGCCGACGCTTGCGCAAAGACTCAAAGAAGTTTACCATCTTGAAATTGAGGATACAAATGCAATTCACCCGCTTTTCAAAGATGTTACAACAATGAAATTCAAAGAAGGTCCTTTAGAAAGTTTTCACCCCTGGGTTGCCGTCCAAAGCCATGGCGAATATAATATGCCGGAAGGTTCGGATAACGATTTATTATACAGAGTCGGGCTTATAAATATTAACCTCGACGGAGTCTTAAAAGGTGGAAAAGAAGACTTTCGAATAATGCTTGACCCAACGCCTCAAACTGCAAGACCGTTTATGCAGCAATTTTTGCAGGACGCCTACATTGCAACCAACAGAATTCCGCACCACCGCGTAATTTTGGGTAACACCCGCCCGGCAGTCGGTATTGAAGGCGCACAAAGCCCTTACACTCTGCCTTTTATCAACCGTTCACAAATTTCAAGAACTTTTGCCAATGTTCGTAAGTTTGGTTTACGAGTTCAAGGTAATTATGATTTCATAGATTATGATTTGGCAGCTTTAAGTTCTGACACGTTCTTTTCATCATTCTTTCCGGGCGTGGAATTTGACGGATGGGTTAACTTCAAACCGCTTGCCAAAACAAACGGGAAATACGGAAAACTTGTCACCGGAGGCGGTATTGCGGCAGGTAAAAGACACACTGATTTCTTTGTGGCAGGTGCTTATGCCGGTTATGAATACAAAAAGTTTTCAACCTGTTTTGAATGGTCGCATGCTGACGGCTACAACGGCGGAGGAGGCTTAAGCACGAAACAGGCTTCAGGATTTTATGCAACAATTGCTTACAAAATCACTCCGAAATTGCAAGTTCTTTTCAGATATGACCAACTAGACCCCGATACTGACATTGCCCACAACAAAAAACGCGAATATACAACCGGCATAAATTATTTCATAAAAGGTCAGGCTGTCAGGTTGATGTTAAATTATATTTTCTGCCAGAATGACAGCCAGCCGAATTCCCACAGAATTCTTCTCGGAACTCAGTTCTTGATTTAGCGTATTGATGTGCTAGATTATAATTCCTGAAACAATTGGAGGTAATATGGAATTTTCTGTAAACGAAAACTGCATTCACTGCGGAAAATGTATTAAAGACTGCATGGGAAAAGCTTTAAAATTCAACGAAAACAAAATCCCGGTTCTTGATGAAACAAAATGTATCAAATGCCAGCATTGTTTGGCTGTTTGTCCTGTCGGCGCACTGTCGATTTTTGGAAAAAACCCGCAAGACTCTGAAATTTCAAGAGAAAATTTTGATGCGGATGAAATTTTAAATCTTATTAAAACCCGTCGCAGTATCAGGCATTACAAAAGAGAAAATCTTGATACAGAACGCATGGAAAAGTTGAAAGATATGTTAAATTGGGTTCCGACCGGCGTAAACAATCACCGCCTGCATTTTTCATTCATTGATGATGTGGAAGTCATGAATGAATTCAGAAATTACACAAACGGAAAATTATTGAAACTTTTAAACAATCCTGTATTAAAACATCTTGCAGGAAAATTTGAAAGATATAAAAATGCATTTTTGCGCGGTGAAGATATAATTTTTCGCGGAGCTCCGCACATGGTTGTTGTTTCAAGCCCAATTGATGCACCTTGCGCTGATATCGACCCTGTAATCGCGCTTTCTTATTTTGAACTTTATGCAAAAAGTTTAGATGTGGGAACATGCTGGTGCGGCATTGCATATGCAATGCTGAAAATTTTTCCGGAGTTGTGCGACCATCTTCAAATTCCTGAAGGTTACAAAGTTGGTTACGCTATGCTTTTCGGACCGTCCGACATAAAATATCCGCGCGCAACACAGCCGGAAAAATGTCAAATTATTTCAGTGAAAAAAGGCATTAAAAATTCCTCATTTTTAGAAAAAGCTAAACGTTATTTTTGGAATTGAAAAGACTAAACGTGAGACGTGAAAAGTTCATTTCATAATGCTCTAATCGCAAGATTTCAACTAATATCTATTATGTAAAGAACTTATTCGCTTTTAAACAAAAAACTCCGGAAAATTCCGGAGTTTTTCAATCTGTAAATGTTTTTTATCTTACACGCAAGCGCATTCTTGAACTTCTGAATTTACACTGCAGAAGTTGTATCCTGCTTCATGCTGTTCAAAATATCTGTGGCCGTCGATTACAAGTTCGTTGCACATATTCAAAGTTGTTAATGAAAGATTTTTAGCAACTTTTGAATCCATAATAAGTGTGTTTACATGGAAATTTTTCGGCAATTGTTCGATTTTTGTGCCTGAAATGTTGAAAACATTTGTTCTGATATCTGTATTCAATTTTTCAACATTGGATTTTTCCATTGTAAGGCTGCCTGTGTAAATGTGTTCAGGTAATTTTTTAATTTTTGTACCTGACATATTAACTCTGTCAGCATCAATCGGATTTGTAAAGCTTTTGATTTCAGCTCCTGACAAATTCAATTCCTGGCTTACCCAGCCCATTGTTAATTTGTCAATAACGCATTTTGAAAGGTTTAAGCTACCTTCAATGTTGCCAAGTTCTAAATGTTTGATTGTGCAGCCTGAAAGGTCTAAATCTCCGCCGTTATAGCTGCTCAAAATTTGTTCATAATCTTTTTTCATTATTTCCTCCTTGTTTAAGTAAGTGCTTTAAATATAATTTATCTTTTTGACTTCGACATCCTCTATATAAATGTTTTTTATTATTTTTTCTCAAAATTTAATGAAAATTTTTTACAAAAAAATCATGTTGTTTTGAATTTATAAACACAATTTATCACGGAAAAATTTTTATGAAAAATTTGTAAAATTTCTTTAATAATTTCCCAAAATTTTTGCGGAAATTTGGAAAAAAATGTTTGCTAATTTTTCGCTGTTTTTATATAGTTAAGATATATGATTTTAAATGAAATTTTATTGATATCTTCTGTTCTTTTAGTGAGTGCAATATTACTAAATAAAATAGGCGGAAAGTTCGGTGTACCGTCGCTTTTAATTTTTATTCTTGTCGGAATTTTAGCAGGCTCGGATGGAATTTTAGGGATACATTTTGAAGATTATTCACTCTCTCAATATGTTGGAATTGTTGCAATTTCTTACATACTTTTTATGGGCGGTTTAAGCGTAAATATTGATGAATTAAAACCGATTATGAAAGAGGGAATTGTTCTTGCAACTTTAGGCGTTTTTGTAACAGGAATTATAACAGGATTGTGCAGTTATTATTTATTAAATTTACCTCTTTTAGAATGTTTTTTACTTGGTGCAATTGTATCATCAACTGATGCTGCTGCTGTTTTTGGTGTTTTGCGTTCAAAAAGCATAAGCTTGGGAAATAATTTGAAACCATTACTTGAATTTGAATCAGGAAGTAACGATCCTATGGCTGTATTTTTAACACTTGGTGTCATCGGATTGATTTCGGAACAACTAAACATTACGGGACTTATTTTTGACTTTTTTAAACAAATGCTTTTGGGAATTGCTTTCGGATATATAATCGCAAAACTTACCGTTGTTTTAATAAATAAAATTAAACTGGAATATGACAGTTTGTACGTTGTAATAACACTTGCCAGTGTAATTTTTACATATTCTTTTATTACGATTTTGGGAGGAAACGGGTTTATCGGAGTTTATGTATGCGGGCTTGTGATGGCGGCTAACAAATTCGTCAACAAAAAAACTTTAATAAAATTTCATGACGCTGTTGCATGGTTAATGCAAATTGTAATGTTTATGATTTTAGGATTGCTTGTAAATTTCAAAGAAGGTTTTGTTCACACAAAAGAAGCATTTCTTGTGGCACTTATTTTGATTTTTATTGCAAGACCAATTGCAGTATTTTTGTGTGATGTCGGTTTTAAAAGAACTATAAGAGAAAAACTTATGATAAGCTGGGTAGGATTGCGCGGTGCAGCTCCTATTGTACTTGCAACTTTTCCGTTGACAGCAAATGTTCCTCATGCAACAGAGATTTTTAATATTGTATTTTTTGTTGTCATAATTTCGGTTTTATTGCAGGGTACAACGATTCCGTATGCGGCAAAAGTCTTAAAAGTTGATGCTCCGCTTGAATTAAACCATGATTCGGTTATCGAATACGGAGACAAAGATCCTAACAACAAAATGATTGAATTCACAGTTGCAAACAATGCTGCAGCCGCCGGAAAACAGTTGTATGAATTAAACCTTCCGCAAGGTGCACTGGTAAGTTTGATATACAAACAGGGAGAATATATAATTCCGACCGGAAGCACTGTTGTTGAGTCATGTGATGTATTATTTGTTTTAATGGATAAAACAAAAGAAAACATTGTACGCGAAATTTTATGTTCCGAACAAAAAAACGAAACCACTTAAAGTTTTTTAAACTTATGTTAACAATTTTTATTTTTAAAACTTTTTCTGTAATATATAATTATCGTTTTCGAAATTGTAAATTATTATTAAGACAACCTACAGGGGGATAGCAAAAAATATTATTAGCGATATTAATAATAATATAAAACATCGGGGTGATTATGAAAGTTTCTGCAATTAATTTTTCAAATTATGATGTTTCTTTTTTAAGCAATTCTGAAAGGACTGTAAACAACATCCACAAAAAAAGATATAATGCATCCAAATACTTTAAAGAACCGGCAGCGTATACTTCCGGCGCAATTCTTGCCGGAATTGGCGCAATTTATTATATAAAACGCGGCCGCACAACACCTTTTGCAAAAGAAGTAGCGGCCTCTATGAGCAAAGCTTACCACGGTAAAGTTTCAGCATCATCTCTTTCCTGTTTAATGAGCGGGGATGAACTGTTAAAAGAATTGCCCAAACTTTCAAAAAGCAATTACGAATGCACACCTCAAAACATGGCAAACGGTGTTTTCAAAGTTGATTTACACAGCCATTCCAACTTCTCCGACGGTGAAGGTTATATAAAAAATATTCTTGAAGATGCAGCAGAATACGCTGATGAACTTTACAAAAAAACAAAACAAAAATTCATATTTGCTCTCACTGACCACGATACTGTTGAAGGTTTGAAAGAAGCTCTTAATATAATTTCTTACAATCCTTCCCGATACAAAAATCTTCGCTTTGTACCGGGAATTGAAGTCAGCTTCGCACACAGCGCGCCAAAATCAAAAAACGAATGTGAAATGTCAGAACTTCTCGTCTATGGAGTAAATCCATATTCTGAAAATATTACAAAGTTTTTAAAAAATATTAAGCAAAAACGCATAAATATGATAAATAATTTTATTGAAGATGCAAAAAAAACATATCCGCTAACAAATTTTTCTTTTGACGAGTTTTCAAATTGCTATGACTTTAAAAAATACGGAAATCTTATGAATATTCACTGGCGGGTTTTCCATTATACACAAACCAAACATGCTGTCACATGTGCTACTTCAAAATTCCACTCCGACATAAATTCTCAATACAAAAACATAATGCAAGACTTTAAAGGAGCTTCGGTTGACACATTAAAACAAAATGGTAAAATCCCTCATAATATTAACGACTTTCACGCTTTGGATAAGTTATTAAAAAAATATGCTCCGCACTTTGAAAACGGCAAACTAATAGCATCAAGTGAAAATACTTTTGAAGAAGTAATTGATGCTTTTAAGGATGAAAAAAATGTTTTCATGGCATTTGCACATCCGGGATATTTTTCAAATCATGTTACTAATCCTTCTGAAAGTTTGAAATATTTCACACAAAATTCTCAAGGGCTTATTAAAGCAAGTGAATCGTATCATCAGGCTTATAGAAACATGGACAAAAATATTATCGAAAATTTACAAAAACAAACCGAAAGTTTAAATCTTTTAAACCTGGGCGGCCGAGATAACCACGGCAAAAAATTATTCTAAAAAGAAAAGGCGGGATTATGAAAATCACATCAATAAATAATCTTTACAACAATCAAATATACAGCAATAAAAATCAAAATCCAAATAAAAAATATATTTCCAATGACAAAAAAGATACATTCACTAAAAGTCAAACTATTACAGCTAACAAATTTACTTTTACCGGAATAACGCGCCGTCTGCCTTATAAAATAATTTGGTCAACAGATGATTTAATAAGCCAGTGGAAAAATTTGAAATATGCGCCTTATTATGAAGCACTTGATGATAAGAAATTCTATCAAAATAAATTAATCCGCAAAGAAAATTTTTCATTTCTTGACAATGTTACAGAAAAAATAAAACGGGAATTTGTTGAATATTTTAAAAAAGAAACTTCGTTTCCAAACTTAAAAAAAGTTTCAGAAAACATCGAAAACGAATTTGTTAAACAGGTAAAAAACTCTGCTGAAATGGTGTCACCCAATGTAAACATTGTTTCTGCCGGTTACGATCCGACCTGCTCGGTTGGTTTGAAAAAAGCTTTCCCCGGAAGCGATTTGGACAAAGCATATGTCGTACTTCAAAACAATTCTTGTATGAATTCTTTTGAAGTCATAAATAAATTTAAAAGTAATCTTTGGTTCAATACAGACCAAAGAATTCTAAGCTTGAATAACGAAGACACTTTTCCTGAAGTGTTAACAATGGACGGCATAACATATACTCTCAAAAAACTTGATAAAGTTTTCAAGACAATGTTATTTTCGCAAGATTCAAAAGACTATTTTAAATATTTGCGAATGAACGAATTAGATCCCGTCAAAGGTGGATTATTTAATACTTTGCTTGCTAAAAAGCTGCCGTTTGAAGATATTTCAAAAGAATACGCAAAAAATTTCGCCTACTTTATTGAATCTGTTCGTGACGGAAAAAATCTTATAAAAAACACACAATATTATTGGCAGCTAGAATCAGCTATAGCTAATTCTCCATTTGCTCAATACAGCAATGTCACGCAAATGGGTGCTCATGACAAACTTCTTTCAACCGGCCGCAAAAAAATAAAAACAAAACTGCAACGACGCACAGAACTCTTAAACGAATTTGACAAATTCCATGTTGATGAAAAGTATGACTTAATTAAAGAGATAATTAAATCAGTTTCCAAGGACAATGACAATCCAAAATTCAATAAATATTTCCAAAACGATGACGATATAAAAGAACGTTATGACAGGTTAAACCGTCTTTTGCTGCAATAGCTTTCAGGCAAAATAAATATTATAAATTACATTTTATTAAGAAAGAATACAACGTTTTTTACCCATAAATCACTTACAGATTTATCACAGTATTTACCGGATTTGCCTATTAAATCAATGGTATTATAATTTTCTCTAACTCTTTTTTCAATCGTTTTAGCCATTTCTTCAATGCACTGTTCAACGTTCTCAAATTTGGCATGTTTGTTGTTAATATAAATTCCGCCAATATTTTTCATTTTAACAGCAGCACTAGATGTTCCGCGGCCGGATTCCTGCATTGCTATGGCAATCAAAACAGTCGGATTTATATTATGTTTGTTGCCAATGTCAATAAAACTTTGAGCTTTGCCGTAGAATGGATTGTAATCTTTTCTGCCGTTGCGTTTTGGAATTAATTGTTCAATAAAGTAATTTAATTCTTCAACACTTCCTTTATATCTGTCTTTTATGCATGTTGAATGTTTACTTAGTTTATTTTTCGGAACAAAATCCATTGAACCTAAAGGAGGTAACAATTCATTTTTAGCTTTTGGTACAAACGGCATAAAAATTTCAAAATCTTTCGGGTCATAATTGCTGAATGTTATTAAAGATTTATTTACACCTTGGGCATGCCCGCCTAAAGTTGTTAAAGATTCAACTGCAATCATTGCACTTGGAAGAATCTTTTTCATTGCGGTTTGTTTTATCTTTTGCGGGATAATTTTTTGCGGCAGGTAATTTTTCAATCTAGACTTGCTGCGCTGAAACTGCGCTTGAATTTTGGGGATATGCATATTATTATTCCTTTTAGGTTGGGGTCGAGTATATTGTCTACAAAAGATAAAAAATTTTCAAGTGGGAAAATTGCCAAAATTTCTTCAAATTAATAAAAATATTAAATAAATATTTCATATTATTCCTTTATGTAATGTTTCGCACAAGAGGGCAGGTTATAAAATTATTAAAGAGGTGAAATATGAAAATTTATCCCGTGAGAAATCTTTCTCAAAACTCCTTTCAATCAAAACTGACGGCCTTACCAAAACCTCCTTCCAAAACAAGACAATTTTTTGAAGGTGTAAGTGTTGCCGCAATTACAAGCATACCAATGTTTGTATATTTATATCTTGCAGCACTTTATGAGAAAATCAAAGGCTGCAAGAATTCTAATTAAATTTATTCCAGATATTTCCTTCTCATAATCAAACGTCCGGTTTCGTCATAACCATTACTTTTAATCCAATGAGCAATAAGCCTTCCGTTAGGGCTGAATATAAAAGTTTCGGCCTTTGAAACTCTTAACCCCATATTTACTAATTCTCCAAAAGTATTGTATTTGTAAGTCTTGTAAGGATACTCTAACCCATCTTTAATCTCATAATGAGTAAGTTTCCCGTTTTGAGAATAATACCAGACGCGGCTTTGATTATCCTTATACATTACAGCGTAAGAATTATCCGAAAACAATGCAAGTGTTCTGTCTTTAAGTTCAGCATGTCCGTTTAAAAGCGCAGAAATATTATTATCGTATTCATTATCATAAGCAAACTGCCTGACGATTTTACTATCTAGTTTTGATGGAATTTCGTTTAAGAGTTCTTCCCGCGCCTTGTCGGCTGTGTATTGGACTTCACCGGTCAGAAGCATTTCTGCCTTTACTGGAAGAGCCAAAAATAACATTACAAAAATAACCAAAAATTTTTTCATAAAGCTATTTTAATAATATGCATGGTTTGTGTAAACTGCTTGCTGGCAGGAATTCATTGCTAGTAAAAATTTTTATGGTAGAATTTTTGGGGAGATTAAGGATAGGAAAATTTTTATGAAAAAAATTATTGATTTTATAAAACTCCATCCGGAAATATTTACTATTTTTGGATTGGGTGTTGTTTTTTACTTTATCTTTTTCCATAACATCGGGAATTATCCTTTAATGGACGTTGACGAAACGCGTTACGTTGGAATTGCACGCGAAATGTTTAACAGCAAAGATTTTCTTTCGCTATATTTAAACGGCGATTACTTCTTTGAAAAGCCGCCGTTATATTTTTGGGGTGAATGTATTTCTTTTGGCTTGTGGGGCGTTGTAAATGAATTCAGCGCAAGATTTCCTGTTGCTTTATACGGAATGCTCACTTGTTTTCTTTTATACTTTACGGGAAAGAAAATTGTTTCAAAGAGTTTTGGTGTAATTTCTGCTTTAATTCTTGGAACAAGCATGGAGTTTGTAATCCTTTCTAAATTCGCAATTCTTGATATTGTGCTTGCTGCTTGCACAACATTTTCAACAATTTTTGGATTTATGACATATTTCTGCAAAGAAGAAAACAAAAAATATTTTTGGTGGCTTTTTTATATCTTCTCCGGCCTTGCGGTGATGGCAAAAGGCATTCCGGGATTTGTAATCCCTTTTGGAACAATGTTTTTTGTTTCAATTGTGAGCGGAAGATTTAAAGAAATTTTCAAACCTAAATATTTTGTTGTCGGCTCGATTTTATTTTTGTCCATAGTTGTTCCCTGGCATGCCATTATGTTGAAATTGCATGATCCGCGATTTTTTGATGAATACATAATGCTTCACCACCTTGGAAGGTTTAAAGGTTCTGAAACCTTAGGACGAGAGCAGCCTTTCATATTTATGTTTTTGACGTTTTTGTGGGGATTTTTGCCATGGACATTTTCGGCAATCGCGGCAGCAGTGTGCAAAATACGCGAAAAAATTCTCGTGCTTAACGAACAAAAATCACTTACATTGAAAGAAAACCTTTTAAATTTAAAAGTTTTGAAAAATTTTGATTTTGAAAAGCTTACAAATGAAGAAAAACTTTTGTTATTTTCTTCAATTGCATTTACGCTCATAATGCTTTTCTTCTCAATTTCTAGCACAAAACTAATCACTTATATTTTGCCGATTTATCCTTTTTCAGCGTTAATATTAGCGTTTGTCTGGAAAAACTACATTGACAAAAGTTGTTTTGAAAAATCAATAAACCTTACAGCAAAAATTTTCGCAGGGACATGTATTTTTGCTGGAATTGCCTCACTTTTTGCAAAATTTGTACTGCCGGCGCAAATTTACCAAGATATGCTGATTATTAAATGGTTCTGTATAATTTTAGTGTTAATTCTTGGAATTTCATCATTTGTCGTTCTTTTCAAAAAAAGCAGAATTGGTTTATTTGCAGTTTATGTAATATTTATGGTTATACTTTCGGCCTGGGGCTACAGATTATTTTTCCTTATGGACTATGAATTCGGCCAAAACGACTTGATGAGAATGGCGAAACTTGCCAGAGAAGGCGGTTATGATTTGGCAACTGTCGGATTCGGAAAAAGATATTCCGTATATTATTACTACGGAGGTCAGGTGAATTTTTATGTAAAAGATATTTACAGCATAATTGATGACCTGTTCGAGGACGAAAACATGCGTTTAATAGTAAAAAATAATGACTTAGAAGCCATCCAAAAGGTTATTAATGTAACAATTATAGAGAAAGGCAGAAAATACTCATTAATAAAAAAATAAACCAAATAAAAAGCGGTTATAAAAACCGCAGATAGTTATATATTAACATTAAGTAAATGTATATTAATGAAGATATTAAATTGAAATCCCAAAAATTGTTAAAACACTTACTTACAATATATACACCACTATTAAAACTACAAAATAAGGCATACTATAGTTTGTAACAGTGTTTGTAACAATCTAAATTTGTATGTCTTTTTCGAATAATGATAAGAAACCCTTAGCTTCTGCACTCCAAAAAGATAAACTTCCTACAGAAGTAAATAAATGATATCACAATGTAAACAAAAATGCAATCCCCTCATGTTAACAATTGACAAAGTTTAATACAAGAGTTATACTATACTTGTAGTAGGAATTAGTTTTGTTTCGTGTTTGTAAGGATTTTAATTTAACATTTTATTTGCATGATTATAATGTAATCCGTTATAATCGTTTCGCCTTGCCCTCTAAATGACGTATTGCGTTTACCACAGTATAAAGTAAAATATTTTAAGGAATGTTAATTTATAAAAAATATTAAGCAATAAATTATAATCACAAGTTTTAAAAATTACAAAGATTGTAGAAGGTCATGGAAAAAAGTAAACAGGTAAAGCAAGATAAAACAAAAGCTGCAAAGCCTAATATTACCAATCCCGGCAATGTTTCCAACCCAATTGGCAACAGCGGAATTGTTGCACGCATTAATAATTTTAATGCGCAAAAGACTAATAACAAACTTTACAGTGGATATCTCAGCAATCCTGTTTCAAAGAAATCAGCTGACTTTGTCGGTTTTGTAGCAGATTTGAATACTTCTCTCAAAGGAAAACATACTGTTTCTGATTTGTTCAATTCAATTCATGAAGTTTTTAGCGAAAAATTTAATTGTCTATACACAGCTTTCGGCTTGTTCCATGAAAAATCAAACTGCATCAATCTTAAACTTCAAAATAAACTGGGAAGTACTTATTCATCTAAAATATTCATGTCTGACGAGTTTAACCCCGTTGTCGAAAGTTTTAGAACATCCTCTGTTGTTTCGCGTGATGATAACAAGTTTTTAAATATTCCATACCTTCAAGCTTCATCCTCATTCATTCTTCCGCTTATTTCAGTTAACCAGTGCATTGGCGTTATGGTCATCGGAATGGAGGCAAACGATTTAGATACAGGTTTGTTATCTTTTGTTGCAAATTATGCGGCGATGTTTATTCATAATCTCGATTTGATGGAAAAAGCAAATAAACTTGATAACACGGACACGCTCACATCGTTATATAACCACAGAGGCTTTCAGGAAGTTCTCTCAAAAGAGCTTCAGCGTGCAAAAGACAACAAAACACATCTTTCAATAATAATGATGGATGTAAACAATATTTCAAAAATTAACCGTGAATTAGGTCATGCCAAGGGCGATGAAGTAATCAGGCTTTTGGCGGATAAAGTCAAGCAAAACATCAGAAACAATGATAAAGCAGGCCGTTACGGCGGGGACGAAATAGCAATAATTCTTCCTGACACAAATACGGCAGATGCAAAATATCTGGCAGAATATATTACTTATACACTTTCCTGCTGTTTTGTAGACGATGTCGGCCCCGTTAAGGTTTCTGTCGGAATTTCAACTTATCCGGACTGTACTGAAAGCCAGGAAAAACTTTTAGTACTTGCAGAACAGGCAATGTACATTTCTCAGGCAAAAGGCTACAAAGAAGGCATGTCAGCTATTATAAGCAGCAGCGATTACAACTTCTGGAGCGATGACAGCCTTAATTCGTTTGCCGAAGTTCTGGCAAAACGCCATGCGCAGGTCGGAATTAATTTTGAAGAAGAACTTCTTCACAAGTTTAACAACGAACAAATAAGTTCCCAAAATCATTTAATGGAAATGGCAACCTCTCTTGCAGGCGCAATTGACGCCAAAGACCCTTATACAAAAGACCATTCAACATCAGTTTCCAGATATTCCGAAGCGCTTGCGCGCGCCATTAACCTTCCGGAAGATGAAGTCCAAAGAATTAAGCTTGGTGCACTTCTTCACGATGTCGGCAAAATAGGAATTCCGGAGAATGTTCTTAAAAAACCTTCTCATCTTTCTGACGAGGAATGGGAAATCATGAAACAGCATCCGGTTATCGGTGCAGAAAAGGTTTTAGCTCCGAATGAGGCTTTGCGTGACTTAATACCGATGGTTAAATATCACCATGAGCATTACGACGGTTCAGGTTATCCTGAAAAACTTAAAGGTGAAGAAATTCCGCTTTCTGCAAGGATTGTTTCTGTTGCAGACGCTTACCATGCGCTTATTTCAGACAGACCTTACAGAAAAGGGTTAGGTGTCGAAAAAGCTTGCGAAATTTTAAGAATGGGCGCCGGAACTCAGTGGGACAGCGATTTGGTTAGACAATTTATAACAATTGCACCGTCATTGTCAACCAGCATTTAATTACGGCGAGTTAGCGGGGCAATAAAATTTTATCAATATCTACGGTAACAGACTTTTCACCTTTTACTTGTCATTTATTCTAAAAAGCGTCTGTTTTAATCGGGTTTTTAAATTTGGTGATATTGCCCTGGAAGAGAAGTTTAACTGTTCCGACTGACCCGTTTCTGTGTTTTGCAATGATAATTTCTGATTCACCTTTGTTTTGGGCTTTTATAGCTTCTTCCTCTTCCTCACCTTTTTTGTAATACTCGTCACGGTAAATAAACATTACAATGTCAGCGTCCTGCTCGATTGAACCGGATTCTCTAAGGTCTGAAAGCATAGGACGTTTGTCAGTTCTGGACTCAACCGCCCTCGAAAGCTGTGAAAGCGCGATTACCGGAACATCAAGCTCTTTTGCCAGAATTTTCAAGCCTCTGGAAATCGCCGAAATCTGCTGCATACGGTCTTCTCTTCCGGAACTTTCCATCAACTGCAAATAGTCAATTAAAATTAGTCCAAGATTTTTTTCCTGCATTTTTAAACGCCTGCACTTGGCTCTGATATCAGTAATAGTACTTCCGGAGGTATCGTCAATATAAATAGGAGCCTGTGCAAACGAATTCATTGCATCAGCAAGTTTTTCCCAGTCTTTGCTCTGCATGTTTCCTGTTTTAACCCTTTGTGAATCAATTTCAGCTTCAGAACAAAGCATACGCTGAACCAGCTGTTCCTTTGACATTTCTAAAGAGAATATTGCAACCGGAGTTTTTGCCCTCAAAGCCACATTTTGCGCAATGTTCAATGCAAAAGCAGTTTTTCCCATTGCAGGGCGCGCTGCAAGAATTAATAAATCGGATTTTTGCAAGCCGTTAAGCACAGCGTCAAGTTCGTAAAATCCTGTTGGTGTTCCCGAAAGTTCATCCTTATGTTCATATCTGTATTCTATCTTTTCATAAGTATTTAGCACCAAATCCTTCACATGAACAAGGTCGGTTGTGGCCTTTTTAGAAGCAATATCAAAAATGAGTTTTTCAGCCTGTTCAAGCGACTGGTCAATGGGATTAACATCGTATCCAAAAGATACTATTTCGCTGCCGGCGTTAATTAAGGCTCTTTTTATGGCTTTTTCCTGAATAATCTTTGAATAATATTCAATATTTGCAGTGCTGATTGCATTTAAAGCCAGGTCATTGATAAAAGGTCTTCCACCTACAGTCTCAAGTTTTTGCGAATAATCAAGCACGTTTGAAACAGACACTATATCAATTCTTTCATTAGAATTGAACAGCTGGAGCATGGCTTCATAAATATATCTGTGCGCCGGTTTGTAAAAGCTTTCCGGTTTCAAACTTTCAACAACTTTGGTAAGGACAACCGGATTAACCAAAATCGCTCCGATTAATGCTTCTTCCGCATCTGTGTTTTGCGGGATTAAATGTAAGTCTTTATTTGCGTTTGCGGAATTTTTTTCTTTAACTTGCGCCATGCCTGTAACCTCACTTTCTACCATGATAGTACGGAAGATATCGAAATTAAAACCACTTGTAAAAATATGTTTACCAATTTAGTTATTGACATATTTCTTAACAAGATTTAAATTAAAAATGTTATGATTGATACAAAACTTAAAAAAGTAGCAGAATTTCTTTGGGAAAACAATCTTACGATTGCAACAGCCGAAAGCTGTACCGGAGGTCTTTTGGCGTCCAGATTGACGGACATGGCTGGAAGTTCCAGCTACATAAAAGAAAGTCATGTAACTTATGCAAATTCGGCAAAACACAAGTATTTAGGAGTTGCTGACGAAATTTTCGAAAAATATGGTGCTGTAAGCTATGAATGCGCGCATGCCATGGCAGAAGGCCTGCAAAAACTCTCAAATTGCGATATTGCTGTCTGTACGACCGGGATTGCCGGACCGGGCGGCGAAAGCAAAGAAAAACATATCGGTCTTATATTTGTATCAGTTATGTACAAAGAAAAAATCACAGTCAAAAAATATCGTCTGACGCCGCTTTTTCCAAGAAAGTTTATGAAATTTATGTTCACCCAAAAAGCAATTGCTACTGTATATGATGTAATTAAAGATTCTATTTAATAAGTCCCAGTCGCAGTGCATTGCAAGCCGCATGAACCCTGTTTTTTGCACTAAGCTTTTGAATAATTTTATGAACGAATGCGCGTACTGTATGTACGCTTATATCCATAATATGCGCTATTTCTTTGTCCTCGAAACCGTTTGAAATATGTTGGAGAACCTGGATTTCTCTTTCAGTGAGCATTTTATTTAAATCTATTATTTCGTTCGTCTTTGCCACAAATTTCTTAATCCCTTTAGCATATTAATGATAGTATAGCTTTACAAATTTGTCAATCTACACTTTGGTTAATCCGGCCGGGTAATTTAAAAACTAGCCCGCAATAATCTCTGCCAAAACTTCCGGAAAACGGTTAATAAGGGTATCTGCAAAGATTTCTGCATCAATTTGTGTAATCACGACAGACAAAAGATCGTTAGGAAGCTCTTCAAGCATCTTAATCTTTTCTTCCGGCTCAATAACAGACATGGCTTTTACAATATCCGGTTTTTGCTTTTGAGCATGAATCATATTAGTGTAAGCTTCCGGGCTGAAAAGCTGATATAATTCTTGATGTTCATGAGCCAAAGACAATGTCAATTGCTGTTTTTGTGTTGGCTGCATTGAAGTAAGAGCGTCTTTATATTGAAGCGGATTGAAATCAGCAATTTGGTTTACCATATCAATACTGTCGCCTTTGCATTCCTCGCCTGTTACACCTTCAATCATTTGAGCAAGGTATTCCGGCGGAATTGATTTCAAATGTTTTAAAACATTATCTTTGTCGACTTCTGTGCTTGTAAGAAAGCTATCGAGTTCATCATTAGGCATAAGCTGTATAACTTCGCGCTCAGAAAACATCTGAAAAACAGTGTTAACAAGCTGTTCAGGCGGAAGTTCCTTAAGCATAGCAAGGAGTTTGTCTTCAGTAAAGTAATAAAAGCCTTGCATCAAATCTTCTTCCTCCATAAGCGGAAGGAATTTTTGGAGTTTATCAGCTGTCATAGTACTCAATATGAGAAATTTATTGTTAGGATCGGCAAGTTTAAATATTTCAACAAGTTTATCAACATTAGTAAATAAATCAGCAGCAAACTGAACAGCGGCTTGATTACCTTGTGCAGCTTCAGCTTCAACAATTTCATCGACAGTCATCATTGAATACATTTCAACCATTTTAGTCTGGCTGATATTCAATTTGCTTAGAAGTGTAGATAAGTCTGTATCTAAAACAATCATGTAAAAATCCTGCTGATTACTCTCCACATATATAAACGGCAGATAATCTGCAAAAATTCAATAAAATAAAGAATTGTAACAGATTTTAATAATTTGAAATAGATAAACGAATAAAACAAAGGGGTTGATTTTAAAAATTGTTTATAGTACATTAAATCTTGCGAGAGAAATCTCCCACAAAGGTGGGCTGCTAGCTCAGGTGGTTAGAGCGCACCCCTGATAAGGGTGAGGTCGGTGGTTC
>QAMI01000014.1:46036-58583 GCA_003150395.1 Candidatus Gastranaerophilales bacterium
TAGCTCAGGTGGTTAGAGCGCACCCCTGATAAGGGTGAGGTCGGTGGTTCGAGTCCACTGCGGCCCAGATTAAAAAAGAGGTAATTTAAATTACCTCTTTTTTAATGCAAAAAAATTTTTCAATAAAAACTTTATATAAATTTGAGAACAATATTCCAATGACAATACGAAAGTTGCCAGCTTTCACTGACAACTTCGTAAAGCGCATATGACTTAACTCAGCTCCAATATGTAGGAGCAAACTTCGTGTGCCTATTCGGCACAGCCGAAAGCAATTGTGATGTGTTCTCTTGGATTGACCGCAGAAATTTTGTAACCTTTAGGGTCAACAAGATATGCAAATTCATCACCTGTAGTCTGGAATAAGCCCATTGTACCTGACAATGCTGTTCTTGTTACGTCAATTGGAGCCTTAACTGTTTCCCAGATACCATCACCAAGGTTACGTGCTGCAGCACCAAATTTACCCTGGAATACGTGTCCTAACATATAACCTGCATCATTAGAAACATTTTCAGCTGCGTTACCAACGTTTGTAATAACACCACCGACTGTACGGCCGGTAATACCAACAAGAGAACCCGCAAGTGTAAACGGAGCTTCAACAAGTCTTGCTACCGGGTTAACCTGTTTTGATTTATTAACCTGTGCTTTCAAAATTTGTTTTGGCAAGTTAGCTTTGCAATCACCATTCTTGATTGAGGTAAATGCAAGTTTTAAAGCACCTTTATCACAGCCTGAAGGTCTGACAACTTCAACAACCTGACCTGTAACAGTTGAACCGCAAGGATAACATACGCCATTGATTGTAATATCTTCAAGAGTGTTAGCTCTGAAATATTGGCCGACGTGAGAAGATTTTGCAGTTAACTGGTCAATCATCTTAACTTTAAGTGTCGGGATTTTAACAATTTCTTCCTGTTCAACAAAAGCATTTTTGTTTACAGGGCAAGCCGGACAAACATTGTTGGCTGTTTTCGGATTTGTGTCGTAGCCGAGCGCTACACGAACTGTTTGCATCATTGAAGCAATTTCAGCACGGGTTGCATCGCGGTTAGGCATAATCATATTCGGATTCGGGCTGTCCTTCAAAGCACCGTTCATCAAAGACTTAGCAATAGGAATTTTTGCCCAGTTCGGTACAGTGTTACCGTCAGCATATTTGCTTAAGATTTCATCAGCTTTGCACTGATCCATATCGCAGGTCATACCTTTTGCAATTGTTGTTAATGCTTCAGCACGGGTTACTGGGTGATTAGGCTCAAATTTGCCGTTTGGATAACCTGCAAGCAAATTTTCATCAACAGCTTTTGCGATAGCAGCATTAGCCCAGTTTGAAGCAGGAACGTCTTTGAACATATTTTCACGGGTTAAGCCGCAGTTGTCAAGGTTAAAACCTTTAACAAGCATTGTTGCAAACTCTGCACGTGAAATATTTCTGTTAGGTTTAAACATACCGTCAGGGTAACCTACGACAACATCATTGATAGCAAGTTTGTCGATGTCGCAGGAAGCCCAGTAGTTATTTGGAACATCCGGGAACATACAAGAATTACTTGATAAAGGGCTTGCAGCTCCTGTGCAGCTTTCTCCCGTAATTTCGTACGGAACAAAACTTTTTCTAACAGCATCAAGAGAGTTTTCCGTTTGAATGTCTATAGGGCAATTGTTACCATCCATAATTTTTTCATTTCTTTCAATCGGAATGCCATTGTGCCTTGTCGGAGCTTCATTCAGACATGGAAGTTGAGAAGCCGCACCTGTAATTTGTCCATCAGTTGCGACTGTTGTACCGCTAATTTCCTGAGAAAGAGTTCTTGGAGTTCCTGCAAGCGGTGTGTCTGTTGAAAAAATAGAGTTTGCAGGCTGCCCTACGTAATTGTTTGTACCGTAGATTGCATTCGGATAACCGTAAACCTGTTTCATATCTTTTCTATCAGGTTTGCCTGTTCCCGGGCAAACTGCGCAAGCGGGTTCAGCAGGTTCATCACAACTGATTTCATCGTTGCATCCGCAGTCTGATTTTTTCTTTTCGCATGGATCGCACGGATCGGGCGGGCAAGGATCTTTTTTCTCGCATTCACAGTCAGGCAATGCTTTTTTACATTTTGGGCACGGAGCCTTTGTTTCACACGGGCATGCAGGTCCGGTGACAACCGGTAATGCCTCTTCGCACGGACAAGCCGGGCCTGTCACTGTCGGCATCGGTTGTTCGCAGGGGCAAGCCGCCATTGCTTGATTCAAGGAACACGTTGCTATTCCAACGGCAATTGCAGCTGCCACAGTAAGTTTTTTAATAGTCATTTTTACCTCCTTGTGTTTGAGGGTTTTTACAGCGAAAAACCCTGAAAGTTTCTTTAAAAAACAAACTTATACCTGATTATGTACGTTATTGCACGCTGCTAACATTACCGTAATCGGTAATTCAAAAAGGCAATTTGGTAAAGGTAAAAATAGAAAATTGTTTTGTAATAATAGGATTAATACAGGAATTTCTTAAAAACGCTATTCACTTTTTATATTATCTATAATATTTATAATAAAACTGTATCTTTCAATATCATTCAGATACCACCATCCTATTAATGTTTCAAAAGCCGTTGCCTGACGGTATTCAGACTGATTGGAACGACGGCCTACAGGAATTGGCAAATTACGGCCGCGGCGGGCAATTTCTTTTTCGTCGTCAGTTAAAATTTCTTCCAATGTATTCAAAAGTTGCGCCTGAAAACTTCCTTTGACTTTCGCAGTTGTTAGTCCGTGAAGTTTTTTTGCATTATTTGTTAAATGCACTGTTTTTTTTCTTATATGAAGCTCCCAAACAGCGTCGCCGAGATATGCATAATTGCGCAAATTCATTTCTTCCATATTTTTAGTTTACAACAAAAAATTTCTGTTGAAAATTTCATAAAACTGTGAGAGGATAAGTTTACTAAAGACTTTGGAGAGAGAAATTATGAAAAAATTATTGCTATTTGCGGTATTTATCTTTGCCTTTTCGAATACAGCTTATGCAGAAATGATAATTCCTGCAAGCAGCATTGAAGAGGAAGTTATTCATATTGAAAAACCAAATCAGGCCTACACAATGCTTAACGGTATAAGAAAAGACAGAAATACTATTTATAATGTTTTAAATCTTACTCCTTCACAGATTTGCAAAACAAGAGAGATTGAAAAATCAAGATTTGAAGAAATTTCACCTCTAATTGACGAGTTAATGCTTTGCAAGAAAAAACTCAAAGAATTATGCGCACAAAAAGCTCAAAAAAAGGAAATTTTCGCTGTTGAAAGAAAAATAAACAAACTTTCCAAACAAATAAAAAGGATAAGTGAAGAACATGACAAATGTTTCGAAAAGCTATTGAACAGCGAACAAAAAAACAAATATGAAATGATCCAAAAGCTTAGACGGGAAGATTACAAAAAGCTTGACAAAATAGAAAAACAAGGAAGAAAACAATCAGACTTAAGGCCATTCGGATGCAATGTAAGCCAGGCTGAATTCTCACAGCAATTAAAGGAAGAGCGGTCTTTTAAAAACAAGTGTAAAAAATTCTTTAAAAGAAAATAACTTGTCCAAACTTCAAAAGTTTGCTAAAATTCACTTATGGGTGATTTAATCGAAAGCTTAAAGGAAATCGGATTAAACAGTTATGAAGCCAAAGTTTATGTAGCGCTTTTAAAAAAATATCCGGCAACAGGCTATGAAATCAGCAAGCTTGCTGATATTCCGCAGTCGCGCGCTTACGATACCCTGAAAGCTCTCGAAAACTCACAAATAGTAATGAGTTCAAACACAAAGCCGGTAACTTACACGCCAATCAAGCCAAAAGAACTTACAAAACGCTACAAAAGAAAAATAACTTCAACTCTGGATTTTCTTGAAAAAAAACTTCCTAATGTTAAAGAAGATTACACCGAACCTATTTTGACAGTAAACGGAAGCCTGGATATCCGTGAAAAACTTATTGAAATAATTAAAAATGCCAAAAAAGAAATTTATCTTGAGATTTGGTCGCAGGATTTCAAATATATTGAAAACGATTTGCTTGACGGTTACAACCGCGGGCTTGACATAAAAATCGTCGGCTATGATAATTTTGAATGTATGTTCGGAACTGTTTTCAAACATTCAGGCGCAAGAGAAATTGAGCATTCAATCGGCGGCCGCATGGTCTTTATTGCGGCTGATAACTCAGAGGGGCTTTTCGGAAAAATAGAATCTAAAAAAAATGAAAATGTAACTTCAATTTGGACAAAAAATAAAGACATTGTTTTTTTGATAAAAGAATTTATTGTCCATGATATGTATTTGATTGACATTGAAGAACAATTCCCCGAGCAGCTCCGCTACTTCTATGGCAAAGGCTGGAAGCGGCTTAAAGACAAAGTTTTGGGATTTAATTCCTCGTTTAAAATTCATTAGCCAAAAGAAGTTTAACCCCGAAAGTATTATTGTGATACAATAGTATTAAAAAGGGGAGTTAAAATGAAAAATAAAGCAATAGAATATTTTAATAACGGCTATTCATGCAGTGAAAGTATTATAAAAGCAGCTGTGGAAGAAGGTTTATGCGACAAATCTTTTCTGTCTGCAGCAACCGCGTTTTCCGGCGGAATGTCATCTGGATGTCTTTGCGGAACAGTTGCGGCTGCACAAATGATTTCAGGATTGCATTTCGGACGCGGGAACGCTTTTGGAAACGATGTTTGCGCGCGCGAAAAAGCCGCATTTATAGTTGATGAATTCAAAAAACGCAACAAAGTTACATGTTGTCGTGTTCTGTCAGGCGGATTGACAGGTGCTGTACGCAAGGAACGCTGCTCAAAATATGTTGCTGACGCCTGTGAAATTTTGGAACAAGCCTTAAAGGTAAAGGTTTAAAACAATGCAAAACGTTTTAGCGGTATTTATTGGCGGCGGGGCCGGTGCAGTTTTAAGATATCTGACAGGAGTTTTTGCACTGAGATGTTTGAGTTTTAGTCTGCCTTTTGCAACCTTTGCTGTTAACATTATCGGCTGCTTTATTCTTGGATTTTTATATGCGCTGTTTATTGACAAACCCGAAATAAATAATTCCCTGAAACTTGCATTAACAGCGGGTTTTTGTGGAGGTCTGACGACATTCAGTACATTTTCTTTGGAAATGTTTGAAATGCTCGGGAATTCACAAATTTTATATGTTTTGATTTATTTATTGTTAAGCATAACTGTCGGGCTTGCGGCAGTTTGGATTGGAGTCAATGTTGCTAAAGTCTTTTAAATTTGATAAACTGAATTTTCTTACAGCCGGAATGCCTCTTTCTACCGGAAAAGGCAGTTATCCCAGGGCTTTTGAAATACTAAATGAAATGAATCTTGACGGGATGGAATTGGAATTTGTCCACGGCGTCAGAATGAGTGACGAAACAAGAAATTTCGTTAACAAAACAGTTAAGGAAAAAAATCTTATTTTAACAGCCCACGCGCCTTTTTACGTAAATTTGAATGCTAAAGAAGAAGAAAAAGTTGACGCAAGTGCTTCAAGAGTTTTTGAAACCGCAATTGCAGCGCGTGATACAGGCGCTTTCAGCATAACATTTCATGCAGCTTATTATCTTGGGTTGGAAAAAGATGTTGTTTACAACCAGGTTAAAACACAGATTTCAAGAATTCTTGACTGGATGGAGAAAGAGAATTTCAAAGTCTGGATACGCCCTGAAACTACCGGAAAAGCAACACAATGGGGCGATTTAGAGGAAATAATAAATTTATCTAAAGAATTTGAATATGTTTTACCATGCATAGATTTTTCACATCTTCATGCACGTTCAGCAGGTGATTTCAATACTTACGACGAATTTTCATATATTCTGGATGAAATCGGCACAAAAATCGGAAGTTATGCACTCGAAAACTTTCACGGCCACCTTGCCGGAATTGAATACACCGCAAAAGGCGAACGCCAGCATTTAAATCTGGAAGAATCAGATATGAATTATGTTGATCTGTTGAAGGTTTTAAAAGAATTTCATGTTAAAGGCGCGCTTGTTTGCGAAAGCCCGAACATTGAAGAAGACGCTCTGCTTTTAAAACAAACTTTCGAGTCGTTATAAGTTTGAAAAATATAAACGTCCTATCTATGGCTGAAAGGAAGGATTTTCAAGCCTGTTTTATGCCTGTCGTGATTTTTGTCAGGAAGTTCATAACATTTAACACAGCGGGCTTCGTAAGTTTCGTCCCCGCCAATCATAATTAGCGGAGAATTTTTATCAGCAGGTTTTCCGTCAATAAGTCTTTGAGTACGTGTTGCATGCTCACAGCCGCATTTCATACAAACAGCATGAAGTTTATCAACTGTTGTTGCAAGGCACAACAATTGAGGCATCTGTCCGAAAGGTTCTGCTTTAAAGTCAAGCTCAAGACCTGTTCCAATAACCTTTTTACCTTCCTCCATTAATTTTGCAATAACTTTTGTAATGTTACTGTCAAAAAATTGAAGTTCATCAATTGCAACGACTTCATCTTCAGGTTTGACAAGGCTCAAAATTTGTATGGAATGCTTCACTTTTATTGCCTCAAGCCAGAGACCATTGCGAGATTCTATATAATCGCCTTTTGCACGCGTATCAACCTCAGGTGATATAACTTTCACCTTTTTCTTTGCGATAATACAGCGTCTTACACGCCTCAAAAGCTCCTCGGTTTTTCCGCAGCTCATCGGCCCTGTTATAAGTTCAAAACTGTAACCTTCCATTAAAAATGTCCCCTGTTCAAAATTATTGTTCTTTATTTATTATAATCCTATCAAAATCTTTTTAAAAGTAAAATTTTGTTAAATAAATTAACTTTAAAAAAGAATCCCGAAAACACAAAAATGCGTAATCGGGACCTTGCCACAAATCTATATGTATATTTTTTTATATTATAACACAAATTATCTAATTTGAACAGGCATTATCAAACAAACAAAATCATCTTCACAATCAGGTCTCAATACAGTTGCGGATAAGCTGGTATTCAAACCTATTTTTACATTGTCGCAATCCATATTTTTCAAAGCTTCAAGCACGAACTTATAGTTGAAAGCAATATCCAAATCTTCAGCATTATAAACTATTTCCAATTCTTCTTCTGATTTTCCGCTGTCAGGCGTGTCAGCTGAAAGTTTTAGTTTGCCTTGAGAGAACGCAAGTTTAACAATGCTTGTTTTGTCGTTAACCATAATTGAAACGCGTTCAAGCGCAGAAATTAGTGAAGAAACAGAAACAAGCGCTTCTTTCGGACTTTCATTAGGTATAAGCTGATTGTATTTTGGATACTGCCCTTCAAGAAGTCTTGAAACGGTCATTGTTCTTTCGCTTTTGATGATTAATTTTGTGCGTTCGGTATAGAGTTTTACAGATTCTTCTTCAATAAAAGCGCTCATTTTAATGAATTCATTAAGAGTTTTTGAAGGAATAATAAGCTGGCTTGTGCGGCTGTCTTTGTTTTCAATCTTTTCACGAACTCTTGCAAGGCGGTTTCCGTCGGTAGAAGCAATCTCCAAAGTTTCACCGGATATATCGCAGACAATACCTGAGAGAAGGTTTGATGATTCATAGTTTGCGGCGGCAAAACCTGCCTGGCGTACAGCCTTAGTCAAAGGCTTGATTGCGATATCGAAACTGTTTGCTTCATCGGTTTCGACATTGTAAACTTCCGGCGGAAATTCGTTGGCTGAAATACCGATTATATCAAACTTTGAGTTTTGACAGGTTATGTTTACGACATTTTCACCTTCATTCATATCAAAGGTAATTAATTTATCACCAAGCTTTGAAACTATCTCGTTGAGGGTTTTTGAGGGGAGTGTAATCCTGCCTTCAACTTCAACCTGGGCATCGACGAGTGCAACGACTGTCAAATCCAAATCGGTTGCAACGAGTCTGATTGTACCTTTGTCAACGGTTTCTATTAAGATGTTCAAAAGTACCGGCTGGAGGGCTTTCATGCTGGTTGCACGTTCTACTATTTTAATTCCGTTATATAAATCTTCTTTTTTAACAAAAAATTTCATATCATACTCCTTTAAAAAAATACTCCCTTTCTGAAAAAATTATATAATAAACATTTTTCAAAAACGAACCTTTATATCAAAAATAAAACAAAAATTCACGTTTAAGGTTTTCTAAGTTTTCTACATTATTTTTCTTATTATATATTATTAATAATATATAATTAAGTATTTAATAGTAGTAGTAAGCTGTAAATATTTGTAGAAAACTTTCTGAAACTATCTAATAGCGCAGGTTTTACCGGTAGAAAATTCTGTAGAAAACTTTTGACATCTTTGTAGATAACTAACCGGTCTAGACCATATGGAGGATACATTGTAGAAAACTCATGAGTTTTCTACAATTTTCTACAAAGTTTTCTACAGTTTATTTGTCAATGGGATTATATAAATATTAATAAAAATCTGCTTGACAATAAAGTATTTCTATGTTATAACATTTGTGGGGTAAATGTATATTTATAAGTCTTGTCAATTGACGAGACTTTCTTTTTCGCTATCTAAAGCGCATTTTGGATTATTTTGCAAGGGTTAATTTTTATTGGGATTTTTATTATATGGCATGCTTTTCAAAATACAAAGTATGTAAAGTTTTGTAAATTTATATACTATTTATATGTTTTTTAGGGCAATAAATTCTTTACAAACTTTTTTATATAAGTACAGAGAGGTATAATGTATTTATGGACAAGAAAGAGTTCACTGTAATAGAAAATAAGGCCGCGTCTGATATTAAGCCCGAAAAAGAAGTTAAGGCAAAGCATCAGACAAATCCGATTGTCAAAAAACTGGCAAAATTCCATCTTGAGAAGGCTGAAACTTTCTCTGTTAAAGACTTGTTCAAAAAGTAGGTATGTACAATATTAAAAATCAAATTTTCACAAACATGACAAAAACGCAGAAGTCAGCTCTGTGTAATTTCTTGCGTGCGCTCGTGAAAAAGTCTCCAAACATAGATATAGATAAACTTTACGACAGTTTTGAAGAAGACGAAAGATATTATTTTGAAATAAACAATCCACATTTTGAATTTTTAGAGGATTATCTTGATGATGAGGATTTTCGACGTGAAGCGCTGATGTACCTGAAAGAGTGCCGAAAGTATTACGATTACAAAAAGTCACAGGAGCCTATAATTCAGGCTCAAAAAGAATTCGAAAAAAAGAAACGGGCATTTCTGCGTGAAGTAAAAATGAGCCATGAAGAACCGACAAAAAAGCAAAAGTTTTACTATGAAAGGCTTTGCAAAAAATACGGAATAGAACCGCGAGAATTGAATTCAAAACTAGATGCACGCAACGAGATTGACCGTATTTTGGAGGAGCATGAAAATGATTACAATATCGAACTTGAAGAATAGATATTAAATTTAAAAAATAAAAAGGATAAAATTATGGAATTTAATAGTATTCAAGATTTTAAATCAAATTATACACATGTTTACCATAAAGATGTTGTCCCGCTTTTGGCGCCGTATGAAAAAGAAAGGCTGAAAGCTAAAAGAAATACAGGAATTTTGCTTGTTATTGTTTTTGTTCTGGTGACATTATTAGTCTTAAGTTTCACCGGAGTATTGAGCAGAGGCTGGCAAAACGAGTTTGTTCTTGTTCTGTTGTTCGGCGGAATTTTTGTCTGCCTTATGGGTGTAGTTTCGATTGGTAAAAACTTTGAAAACAAATTGAAAGCCGGGATTATGCCAAAGCTGATGAAAGCTTTCGGAGACTTTGTCTGGACGAGTGCAGAGGTTATAGATAAGTACACACTTAAAGATACAAAAATTTTTTCCAGATTTGACTATAAAGACAATGATGATAGTTTTTTTGGAACTTATAAAGGCTTAACAATAAATATTAACGAAACGGAGCTATATTATTATACAAAAGACTCAAAAGGCCGTCGACAAAAACATACAGAGTTCAAAGGTGTTATAGTGGAAATTGATGTCAAAAAAACTTTCAAAGGCCATACGATAATAAGAAACCGTGGATTTTTTAATGATCGCGCTTATCAGGAAGTAAAGCTTGAAGACCCTGAATTCAGTAAACTATACTATGTAGATGCAAATGACCAGATTGAATCACGTTATTTGCTGACGCCTTCTTTTATGGAACGCTATAAACATATTAAAACAGCTTTTGGCGGAAGTTCAATTCAGGGTTCTTTCAAAGATAATAAACTTATCCTTGCAATCAGCACCTACCGAGATTTGTTTAAACTCGGAAACTTGAGCAGACCTGTCAGTGACACAAAACAATTCACGGCTTTGTTGAACGAATTCATTTCAATCCTTGCGATTGTTGATGAACTAAAATTAAATCAAAATATAGGACTTTAAAAATGACAATACAAGAAATAGTGAAAATATTGACAGACAGCGGAATTGACCCTAATGAAGCGAACGCAGAGGTAAAACTTTTAATTGAACATTTTGCAGGCTTTGGTGTAAAAGACATAATCATGGGCAAAAAACTTACAACTGAAAAACTTGAATTGGTAAGGGAAAAAGCTGAACTTCGTGCACGTACTCGCAAACCAATTCAACATATAATTGGCTTTGCAGACTTTATGGGTGAAAAATTTATTGTAAATCCTTCTGTATTAATTCCGCGTGATGAAACTGAGTTTTTAGTAAGAAAAGCTGTCGAAATTATCAATATAAAAGACTTTAAAACCGTTCTTGATGTTGGAACAGGGTCAGGATGCATTGCCTGCATGATTGCAAAATATACCCATGCGCAGGTAATCGGTCTTGATATTTCAACAGACGGCTTGAACACGGCACTCGACAATGCATCAAAACTTAATCTGAATAACAAAGCTATTTTCAGAAAGTCCGATATTTTCTCGAATGTAAAACCAGGTGAAAGCTTTGATATGATTGTATCAAACCCGCCTTACATTCCGCCTTCTGAAAAAGCAAATATTCAAAAAGAAGTTACATTTGATCCGGAAACAGCACTTTTTACAAAAGATGAAAAAGGTCTTGAATTTTACGAAAAGATTACTTCTGCGGCTCCAAAGATTTTGAACAAAGGCGGATATTTAATTTTTGAACTGGGCATTGGCCAGTGCGCTGATGTCAAAAGACTTATGGAAAAATCAGGTTTCAGCAATATAGAAATTATAAAGGATTTGGCTGGCATTGAGCGTGTAATTTCGGCTTCATATTTGTAATAAAAATTAGGATATGAGAAAATTTTAAAACAAGCGTTACTCTTTCTCAGCGCCTTTGTCCTAATCCTTCATCTGACTGTCTTAATCCGTATAAAAGCGCTCCCTACCTAATTCAGTTCCAGAGTGTAAGAGTGGACTACGTCCACTAATAAAAAGCCGGTAACGGGAATTACCGGCGCTTCACTTTGTATTAAAAGTAAAGAGGTGATGATTATTGTAGTTTTCTATAGTTTGCTTCCGGTTGCTTTATAAAGACCGATGTAGTCAATCATAAATTCAACCTTGTTCTGCGCAACAAGACGGTCTATATAAAGCAGGTTTTCTTTTTGCTGTATCAAATCAAGTAAAGAAATTGTTCCTTCGTTGTATTTCATTTCAGTGAATTTGAAATCAGCTCTTTCAAGATTTGACTGTTTTAAAGTTTGTTCAACTTTTTCTTTGTCCATTCTTACTTTTACTAGCGCGTCGTTAACTTCTTGAATAGCTGTGAGATTTGTTTTGTAGTAGTTTTGCAAAATTCTTTCATAAGTTGCTTTCTTCAATCTTAAATTAGCAACTTTTTGTCCGCCTGTGAAGATTGGAAGCATTAAACCGCCAGCCAAACCTAAAAGCATGTTTTTTGTGGTGAAAAGACTTCCTAAATCTCCTGCATTGAAAATTCCGCCGCCAAGAATGTTTATGGTCGGTAAAAATTCTTTTTTTGCAACTCTTACATCAATTCCTGCTTTTTCAACAGAATTTTCAGCCTTAAGATAATCGGGGCGCTGTGTGATTACTTCAGATGAAATATATTCCGGAATTACGTTGTCGTAATTTATACTGTCAAGTGAGGTGCGCTGTAATTCCTTGCCATTTTCAGGACTTTCACCGATTAGAACAGACAATTGATTTAGCAAAACATCTCTTTGTTTTTTCATCTCAATTAAATCAGTTTCGCTTTGTACATAAGATTTGTTTGCTTTCACTGTGTCTGCAGTTGATGTCAAACCTTCCTTGTTGCTGAGCTGCATAATTTCATAAATCTTTTTTCTTAAAGCAACTATATCAGTTTGTAATTCAATTGATTTGTCGAGGTTAACTATATTAAAATATGTTGTTCCGACAGCGCTGGCTATAGAGATGTAAGCTGCGCGTTCATCGAACTTCGAATTTTCATAAAGTTTTTTTGAAGATTTTGTTTTGTCATGGTTTTTCAAAAAGATATCTGCTTCATAGCTTACAATCATCGGGAGTCCGAACCCAATGTCAGTGCTAGAACTTCCGGGAGCTTTGTACCAGGCAGGGCCGCCGCCTACTGTTGCAGAAGGAAGTTCTGCTGCAAATTGAAGCCTTGC
>QAMI01000031.1 GCA_003150395.1 Candidatus Gastranaerophilales bacterium
TTAAAAGTTCCTTCCTCCTTCAAAGACCCTAAAAAGGTTGTTGATATTTTCAAAAAAATGGAAATAAAAGAAGCAGATGCAATAAAAATTGCTTCAGCATCAATTGGCGGAGGGCTTATTGGGGGTTCTCTAACCGACAGCAAAAATCTCAAAGCTAAAACAAAAGAAGGCATTGTACAACTTGTCGGTAATTACATTATTCCAACCATATTTGTAGGCATGGGAATTAAATTAAATAAATTGTTAAATAATAAATTTAAATTTCCTCCCGTAACAAAGGCAATTCAGTTTGGGTTTGGTTTTACAAGCTTGATTGCAGGTGTAGTAGCAGGAAACAGAGTTTCAAGAGAAATAAACAAAAACGTATTTAAAGAAGACGCATACAGAAAACTTTCCTGGAAAGACTGGAGTCTACAAGGTGACAATGTTTGTCTAGTCACATCCGTGTCAAATTCCGGAACTAAGACTGCAAAAATTGCATCAAGATTTATCCCCGCAGTTAACATCATCCCGGGATACCTGGTTGGAATAAAACAAAAATAGCCATTGGAGAATAAATGTTAGTAAAGAAAAAATTATTAAAATTTGATAGGAACAAAAAACCCTTTAAATCAATAGCTACAGGCTTTTTATTTTATATAATCATTGGAGTTTTGCTAATTTCAATGCCTTTCGCTCAAAAAATACCGGTATCTTTTGTCGACAATCTGTTTAATGTTGTATCAGCCATGTCGACAACAGGACTTACAACAGGCTCTATATCGGAACTATATACCCCATTTGGTAAATTAATTCTTTTAGGATTAATTCAATTGGGTGCAATTGGTTATATGACCTTAACCTCTTTTCTTATACTTTCGCGAAAAGACAAAATGCCAACTCACAGAGTTAAAGTACTTTCTGCTGAATTTTCTATTCCGCAAGAGTTTAATATAAAGCAATTTATTAAAAATATTATTATTTATACATTTTCTGTAGAATTAATCGGAACTCTGCTTTTATATTGGCAATTTTCACTTCTTGGATTAGAAAAACCTCTATGGTCAGCATTTTTTCATTCAATCTCTACCTTTGCAACAGCTGGGTTTAGCATTTATTCTGATAGCCTTATGAGGTTCCAGGACAACACATTTATCAATATTATATTTATTACGCTTATGTACGCAGGCTCCATTGGCTTTATTGTGCCAATGGATGTTTACAGAAAACTAAGAGGAGAAAGTAAAAATATTACTTTAACCTCTAAAATTATTATAACAATAACCGCATTAGTAGCTTTTATAGGGGTTAGTGTGTATGCCATTGACACTCAAGGACATCTGCTTCATGCGTTTTTCCAAGTTGCATCTGCCTCAACTACAGCAGGGTACAATACGGTTGACCTTGCAAAATTACCAAATGCAGCGATATTTATTTTGATTTTTGTGATGATAATAGGAGCTTCACCGGCCGGAACAGGCGGCGGCATAAAAACTACAACGCTGTCAGCGCTTTTAGGGGTAATCGGAAGCGTTTTAAGAGGTCATCCAGAAAAGATTACATTTTTTAATCATGAAATACCATCAAACAGAGTTATGACAGCAGTTGCAACTTCAACTTTGTATGTTTTAGTATTGACTGCAGCAACTCTTATGCTTTGTCTTTTTGACAGCCACACATTTATAGAATCATTGTTCGAAACAACCTCTGCATTAGGCACCGTTGGGTTAAGTTTAGGCATAACGCCTGACTTATCAAATATCAGCAAGATTGTTTTAGTTCTCACAATGTACCTTGGAAGAGTTGGTCCACTAACACTTGGGCTTGCCTTCTTTAAATCATCAAATTTCAGTAACCATATTACCAAAAAGACAGATTTAGCTGTCTAAAATAAAATAATACTCAGCCAAACAATGCTATTATTAATTACCTGTTAAGAATTTTGAAAACTTTCAAACAACTTCTCTGACAGGTTTTTATTTTACTTAAGCTTTTGTATTTATAAACCAGTCCAGCAAAGGTCTGATTTCTCCAAACTCAAGTCCATATACTCCTTTTAACAACTCCTTTTGAAAAAAGTTTAGATTTAAAGAATGCTGAATGGGAGCTTTAACATCAAACTGATTAAATTTCGTTAAAAGCACATCATTTCCGTCAAAAACTTCAGAATAATTCAAGCCCAATCGGCTACATTCCGGAAGTTTTACCAGTTTTTCACCATCGACATCCTCAAAATACGCAAGCCCGTGCACACGGCATACAATTCCTCGCCTTTCATATAACAGACACTGTCTATTTGAAGACAAAAACGGACATTTATGCATGAAGCGACCGTTAAAGCTGGCTTTTTCAAGTAAAAGATTTCTTATATTATCTTTAACATACCGCTGCTCTGGTATTTTGAGCGCCAAAAATCCTTCCATTAAATATTCCATTTCAAGACGCGAAAAAGGATATTCTCCGGCTTCACAACAAATCGAACAGCCTGGTTTGCACTTAATTAAAGGCTTTTGACTTTCGAAACACTTTACAAGAAAGTTATCTACAGCTTCAAGATATTTTTCATAAAGTCTTAGCATTCAATAAAACTTCTTTAGTTGGCTTGCGGCCGCATGATTTATCTTCATCACAAAAACCTAAACGCTCACACTTTGGAACAAGATATGGTTTCAGCCATGGCTCTTCGGCGACAAGTTCCTCACACATTTTTCTGACAAGCATTCTTATTTCATACTGCGCTCTTGTGCAAAGCCTTAAATTTGCAAGATGAATCATTTCACGCAAATTCAAACTTGCAACAAGCGAACTTGCGGCAGCGTTAGGCAGTACAAAACGAGCATCCTCAGCCGGAATTCCTGCATCTACAAACTCCTGATACTGTGCAGAAATTTGCTCCATAAAGCCAGCAAATTTTTGTTTCAATTCCGGATTTTTTTCAATCGTCGGCGGAATTATATAATCAAACTGCCCTTTTTCTTTTACATAACGCTGCGATTTCTGAGAAAATGACATGTGGCGGTGTCTTACAAGCTGATGAGTGCAGGCTCTTGATACATTTGAAATTGCGAAACTGATTTGAATATGTTCAATTGTAGAATAATGACCTGATGAAATAACACGTTCAATTAATTTTAGCATTTTTTCAGTATCATCAGTACTGTTATAAATATTTATAGGATAGTCTGCGCTGTAGCATGTTCTGCATGCTGTATAAACGGTTTTCAACATATTCTCCGGTTTTGAAATAAGATTAACAACCGGCTGATTATTTTCTGACATAATATTCCTCCCAACTTCGGCAAAAGAAGTGTAATACTCCCTTTAACTAATACAATAATAGCCCTCTTTTATAAAAAGGGCTATTATTTAAATAAAATTTTACAATTACAGACAAATTAGTTTTTTTTGCCGTAACGTTTGTTAAATCTTTCAACTCTACCTTCAGAGTCAAGAATTTTCTGCTGACCTGTGTAGAAGGGGTGGCAGTGGTTGCAAATTTCAACTGTGATATTATCTACAACTGAACCAGTTTCAATTTCGTTGCCGCAAACGCATTTAATAGTTGTTTTCTTATAATCCGGGTGAATTCCGTTTTTCATTTTTAACCTCTTTCTGTTTTCTCAAGATTCCAAACTTGATAAATAAATTTCGACTACACTTATATTATACTGCAAAATAAAAATAAGCAAGCATTTTTTAATATTTGTTTACCCTAAAAGCTCTTAGAACAAATTCATGCAAATATATGAGAGATTTCAGAAATTACAATATAAAAGGTTGATGTAATTATACTAACAATTTGAAATAATAAAAATACACAAAGGTTGGCACATTTTATAGGTAATTAAGCACAATGAATCTGCATGAACAATGTCTTTTAAGATATCTTCAAAACCCTGATGAACTATCATATTCTACAGAAATACTAAAATTAAACAATTTTATATTGGAAAAACAGTTTATTGTAAAAAATTTTGTTGCCAAAACTTCCCGTATCAATTATACTGAAAATGTGAAATAACATTTATATTTTTGGTTAGGGAAGCGGAGCATGTTAAAAAAAATATTATATTCTATTTGGTTTGTACTTTTTTGTATTGCTGTATTTTTCAGCCTGAAAAATACAAATTTTAATTCTTTCATCAACATGATTGAAAACCGTACTTTTGACTTACGTCAAAATATAATGATTAATGCGAATTCAAAAATTCCTAATAAAGATATTGTAATTGTTGCCATTGATGAAGCAACCTATGAATATATTCTTGACCATTACGGTGAATGGCCTTTGCCGCGGGATATTTACGTAAAATTGGTCGAATATTTGGAAAGTCAAAATCCGCAAATAATTGCATTTGACCTGATGTTTGTAAAATCCTTCAAAAGTGCACCACAAGCAGACATAGCTCTAATCAATACCATGAAAAAATACAACAATCTTTACACCGCAATGAATTTGGATAATCAGCCCGAGGATTTACGAAAACCGCCGGAACTTCCAGAAAAACTTTCTGTAAATGTCGCAAATTATTCTGATGTTAATTTTGAAGATTTAACTTTTACAAATTGTCGAAAAATTCTTGACGGGATATTAGATGTCAGCGAAAACATCGGGATGATAAATGTTTCACGTGCAGACGACGGAATTTTAAGAAAAATGCCGCTTTTTGTAAAATATCATGACAAATATTATTCCCAATTGGGTTTGAAAGTAGCAATTGACGCGATTAACTCCCGCGAAGGCAACTCAATTGATCCTCACAATTTTGTAATCGACAAAGATTCAAACCTTCTTCTTGGCAGCAGAAAAATATTCCTGGATGAAGACGGCAGTGCTATTTTGAACTGGTATGGCGCAAACGGAGTTTACGACCAGGTTCCAATGTATAAACTGATTAAAGCTGTCAACGGCGACGCCAAAGACACTGGATATGACTTCAAAAACAAAATCATATATTTTGGAACAACTGCCTCGGCGCTATTTGACATAAAAACAACTCCGACAGACAAAACTGTTCCAGGTGTGGAAGTCCAGGCAACTTTTGTCAACAATCTTTTGGATAATAATTTTATTGTGAAGGCTGACAAAGCAGTTACGATTTTTAGCGGTATAATTCTTGCACTTCTTATTGGTTTTTGTGTCATGAGAATTACATCAGCATTCACCGCGTCTTTTGCGTCAGTTTCTATATATTTTCTTTATTTGCTTGCCTCGTATTATGCAATGAAATATTTTAATATCTGGCTTGAAGTAATTTATCCTCTGATATTGTCGCTTTTAGCGTTTATTTCTGCGTTTATCGTAAAATACCTAATCAAATCACGCGACTTTGAGCAGCAATATAAACTTGCAACAACTGACGGTTTGACAGATTTGTATAATCACAGATATTTTCAGGAACAAATGCTTATGGCTGTTGAAAATTCAAAACGTTATGGAACTGAATTTTCATTAATAATTCTTGATATCGACTTTTTCAAAAAATTTAATGACACATTCGGTCATCAGGCTGGCGACGCTGTGTTAAGACAGGTTGCGCACACTTTGAAAAAAAACGTCCGTGCAACAGATATCGTTTGTAGATATGGCGGTGAAGAAATGAGCATAATTTTGCCAAACACGCCCAAAGAGGAAGCTTATACAACAGCACAGAAAATTTGTGAAAGAGTTGCCTCAAATAAAATTAAACTTAGCAACGACAAAGAAAGCAATGTAACAATAAGCCTTGGCGTTGCAACATTCCCGCATGACGGTTCAACACCCTCTGAAATTATTGACTGCGCTGACAAACGGCTTTATAACGCAAAGCACAACGGTCGTAATCAAGTTGGAGAATAAATAAAAAGGGACTTATGGTCCCTTTTTATAAGATTATTTATATTATTAAATAACCGGCACATCAACGGGTTCAACCAGAATAACATTAAGAACTTCACCGGTATTCAAATCAACTTCTTCACCTTTTCTAACCATATCACCGATTGTATCGTAAACAAAATAGCCGGTACTGCCAATAGCGCCTCCAACAGCTGCTACCGGAACTGTTATGAGCCTGAAATAACCTCCGGCTGGGTCTTCAAAGGTTTCATTTGCCCAATTTACAGAGGTTTTAGTAATATCACCGCTTTTTTTCATTGTTTTGCGGAATGCTTCTCCAAAGCCTCTGCCGTTTACAATTCCGCCGTCATAAGTCAAATCTTCACGGCCTGTAATTGAAAGCGATAAAGGTATTTGACGTCCGTTTGGAGTGACTACATGATCAAAATCCATATACAAAATCGCACCTTTTGACATTCTTTTCGGTGCCACTATTTTTGAAATACTTCCACGCACCATTGAGCCAGCCGGAAGAATTACATCACTGTCAAGGCTCTGATCATTAAGTATCATAGCTTGAAACTCCCCTCCAGAGCGTCCGGAAACCGTTGTAACAGGGGAAAGAAGTTGTAATGAAAGTTTTGTTCCCGCCGGAATTCTTTTTGTCTTGGCATTCGCACTGAATGGTCCTGCAAGAGCTGTTCCCGCAAACATTACTAGTGATAATATAACTGATAAAAATTTAATTTTCATAACATAACCTCCTCTGATAGTTTCATTGTATTTTAAACGTTTTTATAGAAAATTGCAATAGCAAATTGTAAACTTATTGAAAAAACTTATACAAATTGCTATGATTAAGTTATGTCAAAGGCGGAAAGAATAGAAGAATTACAGGAACTTTTGAGAGAAGACAGCGCAAATATTCAATTAAGGCGCGAGCTTGCTGTTTTACTGTTAGATAGCGGTTTTCCGCAGGAAGCAATGATGCACCTTGTTTACCTCACAAAATCAATCCATAATGACAGCGGCATTTATTATAATCTGGGCATTGCATATGAAAAATTAAAAAAGTTCAATGAAGCAAAAGAAGCTTATGAGAAAGCCGTTGAAATTGCACCGGAAGAACTTGATGCGACTTACAACCTCGGACTTGTTTTGACGGAATTAAGAGAATATGAGCGCGCAATCGAATGTTTTGAGAAAGTTTTGGAGGCTGATAACAGGGACTCAAACTCTTTCTTTAATATGGGAATTTGTTATCTTAAAAAAGGCGATTTGATTAACGCAATGACAAATTTCCAAAATACAATTGATATTAATGACGAAGATATTTACGCCCACTTTTATATCGGGAATATTTACAAAGAAATGGGCGATATAGAATCTGCGTCGGAAAAATTCCATAAAGTTCTTGAGCTGTCACCGGATTACAGCTGGGCATACTACAACCTTGCCGTAATTGACTGGGAATGCGGAAATGCAGAAGATGCACTTATTAAACTGGACAAAACTCTCGAACTTAACTCAAAAGACATCGACGCATACATCGTTTATGCAAAAATACTTTCTTCTGCCAGAGATTACCAAGGAGCAGAAGAAAAAATTCTGCAGGCACTCGAAAATTGCGGCAAAAACGGCAACCTATTCTACATAATGGCACAAATCCAAAAACAAATGCGAAATCGTGAAGAAAGCCTTAAATATTTTAATCTTGCACTTGAAAACAGCACAACCCTTAACACAAACATAAAATTTGTTACCCGTGAAATCAAAGCATTGAGCTAAACAAAACAACGTAAAAGCCTTATCGCCATATTGCTCCACAGGCTTATTGCCTTTATAAAAAATATTTTCATGCTACAATAAATTTACCAATATTAAGAAAAGAGGAATTAAAGATATGAAAATGTCAAAATTATTTGTGCAGACGCTAAGAGAATTTCCTTCAGACGCTGAAGTTATTTCTCATAAAATGCTCGGACGTGCAGGATATATAAAAAAACTTGCACCGGGCGTATATACATATATGCCTTTAATGTGGCGTGTTTTGAAAAAAGTTGAAAAAATAGTTAGAGAAGAAATGGATAAAGCCGGTGCTCAGGAACTTTTAATGCCGTTTGTACAGCCTAAAGAACTTTGGGAAGAATCAGGCAGATGGGAGGTTTACGGACGTGAACTTATGCGTTTGAAAGACCGCCATGACCGTGATATGTGCCTTGGTCCGACCCATGAAGAAATCATCACCTCGGTTGCACGCGACAGCTTGAAATCATATAAGCAATTACCTGTAAACCTTTACCAGATACAGTCAAAATTCCGCGATGAAATCAGACCCCGCTATGGTTTGCTCAGAGGCCGCGAATTTATCATGAAAGACGCTTACAGCTTTGACGTTGATGAAGCAGGTCTTGATAAAGAATATGAAAATATGGCGAAAGCTTATAAAAAAATATTTGAACGCTGCGGACTTGAAACAAAAATGGTACAATCAGACTCCGGTGCAATAGGCGGAAGCGTTTCTCACGAATTTATGGTAATTACAGATACTGATGCCGGCGAAAATGATGTTTTCTACTGCAATGAGTGTGATTATTCAGCAAACTCAAATCACGCAGTTTCTAAACTTCCTGACGCAATTGTAGATGGCAAAGACTACTTCAAAGAAACAAAAATCATTGATACGCCAAATACTCACTCAATTGAAGAATTAAGCGCATTTTTAAACATTCCATCAACATTGATTTTAAAATCTCTGGTCTATATTGTTGACAAAAAACCGGTTATTGCCCTAATCCGGGCAGATAAAGCTGTTGAAGAAACTAAACTTCTAAATGCTGTCGGCGGATTGGAAATTAGGATTGCAACCTCAGGTGAAATCGCTGAAATTATGTCTGAAAGAGGCTTTAGCGCAGAACCAGGATTTATCGGTCCAAATGGAATGGACGATATCAAAGTTATTGTTGATGAAACAGTCCGCGATATGAAAAACTATGTTGTCGGAATTAATCAAACCGATAAACACCTTGTCGGTGCAAATCACAAGGATTTGGAACATCCAATGCTTTCAGAAGATATCAAATATGCTGATATTCGTCTTGTTGAGCGTGGTGAACTTTGTCCTGAATGCGGAAAACCACTTTTCGTAACAAAAGGTATCGAGGTTGGAAATATTTTCAAACTCGGTACAAAATATTCAAAACCAATGAACGCGGTCTACACAGATGTTAACGGAAAAACTCATCCTTACGTAATGGGGTGTTATGGAATCGGAATTTCAAGAACCGCAGCAGCAGCCGTTGAAGCACACCATGACGAACATGGAATTAAATGGCCGCTTGCAATTGCACCTTATCATGCAATTATTGTTCCGGTAAATATTCAGGATGAATTGCAGATGAAAGTTGCAAATGCCCTCTATGAAACACTCCAAAATGCAGGCGTTGAAGTCGTTCTTGACGACCGTGACGAACGAGCAGGTGTTAAATTCAAGGATGCTGATTTAATCGGCTTCCCCTATAGAATTACAGTCGGAAAAACAATTTCAGAAGGGCTTGTTGAATGCAAAATCCGAGAAACCGATGAGTTAATTAAACTAACTCCGGAAGATGCAAAACAACAGATTATTGATGCTGTATTAAGTATCGAAAAATAAAACAAAAATAAAATAATAATTAAAAAGCCGTTTTTCAATTAAAAACGGCTTTTTATTACGGACAATTCTTATGAACTCTAAATGCAAAATATTTAAACAAAACATATGTTACAACAGAAACTGTAAAAATTGCTAAAAATTGTGCCAAATAAACATTTATATCAATATATTTTACAAAAACCTCTAATATCAGTACATTCAAAAGATAACTTACAAGCCACGTCATGCAGCAGCGTAGATATTCATTAATCCAATTGCCTTTTGTACAAAAAACAAAAACCTTCTGGTTTGTAAATGAGATAAAGGAAGAAAGAAGCCATTGCAATGCGGCACAAACTTGATAATACTGCTCGCCAATAAAATATACGGCAACTGCAAAAATAAAATATGAAATTCCGGCATTAACTGCCCCAACTATTAAAAATCGGATTTTATCGGGAACTTTACACCAGAAATTGTATATTTCAATAAGTTTTTTCATCAATAAGCTTTCCCGACAACAGAATTGTGCGCTGCTATTTCAAACTCATCATCAAGCGCTGAAAGATTAATGCTGTCATTAAATCTTTTTTCAAGCGCTAACTTAATCAAATAATCCGCAAAATGAGGGTTTTTCGGAAGCAAAGAGCCGTGAAGATATGTTCCAAAAACATTTTTAAACCTTGCCCCTTCTGAATTATCTTTTCCGTTATTTCCGTTCCCAACAGAAAGAACTGCCAAAGGTATTGTATCTCCTTGAAGGTAAGTTAATCCTGAATGATTTTCAAACCCCACAAGAGTTTCCGGAGTCAAAAAAGAAGTGCGTGCGGTAACGTTTCCGATAAATCGTTTTTTACCTGCAACTGTATAAACATCTAAAAGTCCGACTCCAAGAAGTTTTTCACCATCAAACGGCTGGTAATAATGTCCAAAAAGCTGATACCCGCCGCAAATTCCAAGAAAAACCGCGCCTTCATCACGCTTTGAAATCAAAAAATCTTTTTGTGCAAACATTTCTTGTGAAACTGAAATTTGTTCCTTATCTTGACCGCCTCCGATAAAATACAAATCGCATTCTGCAATTTTTTCACCAGGATTAATTTCATTATATTCAAAATCAATACCACGCCACTCACAGCGATTTTTCAGCGTGATAATATTTCCCATATCACCGTAAAGGTTCAGCTGCTTCGGGTAAAGATGCCCTACCGAAATTTTTAAACTTCTATTCTCCATGGCTTTAATTATAGCATAAATTCAATTCATGATATAATTCGTAATATGAATGAAACATATTTAATCGACACGCATTCCCACATAAACATGATTGAAACCATTTCAATTGATGAGGTTATAAAAAATGCGTCAGAAAATCAGGTAAAAAAAATTATTATTCCGGCCGCTTCAACAACCGACATTGACGCGGTCTATGAATTGTCGCAAAAATATGAAAATATTTACTGCTATCTCGGGATTCATCCAGAAGATGCAAAAAACTGGGAAGATGGGCTTGCAGACAAAATCAAAGCTTATGCACCATCGCCAAAAGTTTTGGGAATTGGTGAAATCGGTTTGGACTATTACTGGGATAAAAGTTATATTGATGTTCAAAAAGAAGTTTTCATAAAACAGATTGAACTTGCAAACGAACTCGGTCTGCCGATAAATGTTCATGACAGAGAAGCTCACAAAGATACTTTTGACATTATAAAAGCACATAATAAATGCTCAAAAGTAATTATGCATTGTTTTTCAGGAAGTCCTGAGTTTGCAAAAGAATGCGTTAAAGAAGGCTGGTATATTGCATTGGGCGGCGTTGTAACGTTTAAAAATGCAAAAAAAATGAAAGAAGTCGCAATTGAAATTCCACTTGAAAAACTTCTTCTTGAAACAGATGCACCTTATTTAACGCCTGTACCATACCGTGGGAAGGAAAACCAGCCTGCTTATGTCAAATTTGTTGCAGAAGAAATAGCAAATCTTCGCGGGATATCTTTTGAAGAAGTGGCCGCAATTACAACACAAAATGCAAAAGAAATTTTTGCTATTTAATAATAGCGCTCAAAATTTTGTGAACGGTTTCGAGTTCTTTACCCTTAAGATTACTTAGCATCTCGTTTATCTCATTTTTTAAATATTGTTCATCATGAAAAGAAGGGAAATTAAAAAGTTCTTTAACTTCAACATTTAAACATTTTGCAATTCTTCCTAAAGTTTCGATTGCAGGGGTATTTACACCATTTTCAATACGGCTTATATGTCGTGGTGCAACTCCTATAAGTTCCGCAAACATTTCCTGCGTGTAACCGTTTTTACGGCGCAAATCTTTAATCTTGACACCCAGAGATTTTTTAATGTCCATAAATACCTCCTTAATAAGGATAAATGTAATTTGCACAAAATATAACGTCATAATTTGTTATAAATACTCTTGACATTCGACGAAAAATATCAAATAATAATTTTAAAATGTCTTATTAAAGAATAAAACTAGACAATAAATATCAAGGAGGATAAAATGAAAAATGGATTTACGATGGCAGAAGTTTTAATTACATTAGGAATCATTGGAATTGTTGCATCAATGACAATGCCAGGGCTAATTAAAAAACACAAAAGGGTTGAAACAGAAACCAGACTCAAAAAAGCATATTCAACAATAAGTCAGGCATTTTTAGCTGCACAAGCAAAACATGGAGAAGCAAAATATTGGCCTGAGTGGGAAACCAGTTCGGAAGAAATTCTTAAAAGGTATATTGCTCCGGAAATAAAAGGCGCAATAGTCTACGAAACAAGTGAAGATAAATCAAACCTTATGTGCTACGAAGGCAAATTTGTTGGAGATTATATTAACGGAAATAAGGAAAGCACACAATACGGCTGGATGGATAAAGTATATATTTCATCTCCATTTTATCCAAACAATACAGCATCAATAAAGTTAATGGATGGTACTTGTATAGGCTTAAATTACAACTCGAAAGCATCACCTAAACAACTTTTTATAGACATAAACGGTAGTTATCGGGGACCTAATATGGCAGGATATGATTTGTTTTTCTTTCAAATTGACCAAAACACAATTAGACCGTATGGATATAACTGGAAAACAGAAGACTTATTCAATCTTTCAAAAACTAACAGTTGTCATCCCAAAGCAACACGAGGGGGAATGGTATGTGCAGCAAAAATCATGAACGATGGCTGGTCAATCAAATACTGGTAAAAAGAAAATAGTCATGATATTTTATAAATATGAACAAAGAACGACTTGACAAATATCTTACTGATTTAGGGTATTTTGAAACCAAAAGCAAGGCTGCTGCGGCAATTCTTGCAGGTCATGTCAAAATTAACGATGAATATATTACCAAAGCCGGTTTTCAAATAAATCCGGCAAAAGAATACGAAATTACTGTAAAATCAATGCCGTATGTTTCACGCGGAGGTTTTAAACTGCAAAAAGCACTCGAAACTTTTGACGTGAAAGTTAAAAACAGAATTTGTCTTGATGCAGGAGCATCAACAGGCGGTTTTACGGACTGCCTTTTACAGCATGGGGCAAAATTTGTTTATGCGGCAGATGTGGGATACGGGCAACTTGATTGGAAAATCCGTTCTGATAATCGAGTCAAAGTTATTGAACGTACAAATCTTAAAAATTGCGATTTTTCAGAAGTTTATGCAGCAAAGCAACCTGTTGCGGATCTTTTGGTAAGCGATTTATCGTTTATTTCTCTAACAAAAGTTCTGGAAAATCTAAAAAAACTCCTTTGCTCTGATTTTCATGAAATGGTGCTTCTCATAAAGCCGCAATTTGAGGCAGGCAAAGAGCTGGTTGAAAAAGGAGGAGTTGTACGAGACAGAAATGTTCACAACCAGGTTATAAAAAATGTTATTGATTTTGCGATTTCGCTTGATTACTCAATAAAAGGTTTGACTTATTCCTCTATTAAAGGACCTTCCGGAAATATTGAATATCTGCTTTGGATTACGACTGAAAATATTGCTCCCCAGGCAATTAACGTACCAACAATCACAGAAGAAGCTTTTGAAAAACTGAATTAAATCAATTTAAAACTAATTAACCGCCCTTTGGAATATTTTGCAAGTGCTCTGAATTATTTACATCAATGTATTTATACATATTTAAAACAATGCCAGGTGCAAAAAAATAGTTATTGTTTGCAGGAGTAATTTTTAACATTGAGCGATATTTATCAATAGAAACAATGCTCGCCAAAAATTCCTTGCCAACCGCAGAAAATAAAACATATCCAGTTTTTGATTGAATTTCTTTTATTTCGAAACGGTTTGCGTTTACAGCAGCAAGCGTCAGATAGAAAAGTCTGTCTGAATTCATATTAAAAGTTCTGGTACAGTCTTCAAATGCAACATTTTGAGGAGTGATAAGAGTGCTTAAACTTGGTTCAGGCTCTTCGCAAAATCCTGCAGAAGGCATTAAGCACATTATTACAAATAAAGCTGAAATTATATAAAATTTTACTCTTTCCATGACGCACCTGCACTAATGTCAACCAAAAGCGGAACTTTAAAAGGTTGTCCAAGCTCCATAGCTTCCAAAACCAATGATTTTACCTGTTCCAATTCCGATTTCTTAACTTCAAGAACAAGTTCATCGTGAACTTGCACAATCATTTTTGATTCCAAATTATTTTCAATAAGTTTGTTATTCAAATCAATCATTGCAACCTTAATCAAATCTGCAGCAGTTCCTTGCATAGGATGATTGATTGCTGCACGCTTTGCAAACTCACGAACCTGAGTATTTGAACTGTTCATCTCTGTTTCTAAATGACGTTTTCGGCCGTAAATTGATTCTACATAACCTTTTTTTTCTGCAAAAGCGACTATTTCCGTCATATATTTTTTTACACCGGGATATGTTTTAAAATATTTTTTAATAAAATCTTCCGCTTCTTCCCAGGTAATTCCGAGCGCTTTTGCAAGGCCATAACGGCTTTGACCGTAAATAATTCCAAAGTTTACAGCTTTCGCTTTATAACGCATTTCTTTTGTAACTTCCTCTACAGGAACATCAAAAACCTTTGAGGCCGTGAGTGTATGAACATCAATACCTGATTTAAAAGCATTTATCAGCTGTTTGTCACCGGAAATATGCGCAAGAAGTCTCAACTCAATCTGCGAATAATCAGCCGATAAAATTACATAATTGCGCTTATCGCGAGGAACAAAAGCATTTCGGATTTTATTTCCTTCTTCTGTTCTAATCGGAATATTTTGTAAATTAGGATTTGAAGAAGAAAGCCTTCCGGTTGCAGTAATTGTTTGGTTGTATGAGGTATGGATACGACCGTCAATAGGATTAATCAGCCCGGGAAGCGCCTCTGTATAAGTTGAACGCAATTTAGTAAACTTTCTGTATTGCAAAATCAAGTCAGCAATTTCATATTCCTGCGCTAACTCCTCTAAAACCTCAGCACTGGTCGAAAGTTTTTTACTTTTCTTCTTCTTTTTTGTTCCAAGTTGGAGCTTTTCAAAAAGGATTTCGCCAACCTGACGGGGTGAATTTAAATTGAAACCTTCACCTGCAAGCTGATAAATTTTTCGCTCTAGCCTTCGGACAACGCCTTCCATAGACTGCGAAAGCTTTTGTAAATAATCTACATCAATAGATACACCAATATATTCCATATCAGCAAGAACAAGCGACAATGGAAGTTCAATTGTGCGCAAAAGTTTAAGCTCTTTTTTATCAAGTTCTTTGCACCAAAATTGTGTCAAATCGATAATTGTAGCCGCAACGTCCACACCATAGCCAAAAACGCCTTCACAAGTTGCAGCAAGAATACCAATTCTCTTTTTGCGGCTGGCTTCGAACGGAGCAAACTCGCACATAATATGATTAATACGCTCAATTGCCTGAACATCTAAATCATGATTTCTTGCAGGTTCATTAACATAACTTGCAAGCATTACATCAAAAACAAGTCCGTTTAACTTAAGCTTCAAAGCTCTGAAAACATTGTATTCAACTTTTGCATCATAAGTAATTTTTTTGATTTCGGCACTTTCAATAATTGGTTTTAAAGCCTCAATCACAAATTCCGGCGAAAGTTGTCCCTCCCCGCCTACGGGTACATAAAAAGCCTTTGTTTTAGTATCATCAATTTCAGAAATTGACAAATCATCAGTATATTTTAAATTTTCATTTATTGCAAAAGCAAAACCGCGAAGTTTAACCTCAATTGCACTTTGAGTCTCACCTATGGCTTTAAGAGCAAAAATACGGCTTTCGTCAAGAGTTTGGATAAGTTTGGCCAATCCCTGTGCATCTTTAACTTCTTCTTTTTCATACTTTAAATCAAATTTGTTCATTTCGGTTTGAACAGCCTCACTAAAAAGTCCGAGCTGACCATTTGCCTGCACTGTGTTAGCTTGAATTTGAAAAGGTCGAACATCTTGAGTTTTTAAAGTACGGTCAAATGAAGTTAAAATAGAGTTGATATTTCTCAAAAAGCTGTAAAACTGCATCTTTGTTAAAAATTCAGTAACAGCCTTCACGTCCGGCAATTCAATATTTGTAAGCGAAAAATCAAATTCAATATCAACATTACGAATAATTGTTGCCAGAAATTGGCTGAGTTTCGCAATATCTTTACCATTACAGATTTTGTCCCTCAAAGCCTTTTCCGGAATGTTTTCGCAATCCGCAAGAATGTTTTCTAAATTTTTATATTTTTCAAGCAGTTTTTGAGCAGTTTTTTCGCCAACGCCCTTGATGCCCGGAATGCAGTCAGAAGTGTCACCTCTCAAGGCTTTATAATCTACAACCTGATTTGGATAAACACCAAGTTTTTCATAGATTTTTTCCCAATCGTATTCAATCAATTCACCTTTAGATGGCAATATAACCTTGACACAGCCGTTTTCATCAACAAGCTGGAATGCGTCCTGGTCGCCTGTCAAAATCAAAACGTTATGCCCGAGTTCACAAGCTTCTTTAGAAATAGTACCGATTACATCATCGGCTTCAAAACCTTCCTTTGTATAAATCGGAATATTAAATGCACGCAAGCCTTCATAAATCAAATCCATCTGGATTTTCATCGGATCAGGCATTGCACGGCGGTTTGATTTGTATTCGGCGTACTTTTCTACACGGAAAGTCTGATGGCTGACATCAAATGCCACTGCAATTGCATCAGGATTAAGAGTTTTATTCTTCAGCAAATCAAAAATTGCTTTGAAAAATCCATATACAGCCCAACTTGGTGTGCCGTCTGTAGTTTTCATGTTTGTTCTCTCAAGCGCGTAATATTGCCTGAAAGCAAGCGCATGTCCATCAATTAAAATTAAAGTTTTTCCATTTTGCATATAAACATTTTTTCACAAATATAATAGTTTGACAAATATGTTAAGCAATAATAAAATGAAAAATTTTATGAATAAATAAGTAAAAAGCGGGATTATAACCCGCTTTTAAGCAATTATTTCTTTATCGCTGCCATCGTTTTTTGTCGGAAGTTTAATAAGCTCAGCTTTATTTCTGTTTCGAACCATGTCCGCTGTAATAACAAATTTATCGATATTTGCTTTTGTCGGAACATCATACATGATATCAAGCATAAGTTCTTCAACAATTGAACGAAGAGCACGGGCACCGGTTTTTCTTTTCATTGCCTCCTGTGCAATCAAGTCAACCGCTTCCGGTTCAAATTCCAAATCAACGCCATCCATTTCCATTAAACATTTGTACTGTTTAAGAACTGCATTTTTAGGTTCAGTCAAAATATTTTTCAACGCTTTTTCATTCAGCTGGTCAAGAACTGCATAAATTGGAACACGACCGATAAATTCAGGTATTAAACCGAATTTAACCAAATCATCCGGCTGTAATTTTTTGAGAAGTTTAACAGCATTTGCATCCTTATCAGCTTGTGAGGCAGGAGCTTTAGCTCCAAATCCAACTGTTGAGCCATCATTTGTTCTACGTTCAATTATTTTTTCTAAACCGACAAACGCGCCGCCAACAATGAACAAAATATTGCTGGTATCGATTTCAATGAATTCCTGATGCGGATGTTTGCGGCCACCCTGGGGCGGAACATGCGCAACAGTACCTTCAATCATTTTCAAAAGCGCCTGTTGAACACCTTCACCTGAAACATCACGTGTAATAGAGGTGTTTTCAGATTTTCTTGAAATCTTATCAATTTCGTCAATATATATAATGCCTCGTTCAGCTTTCGCACTATCAAAATCTGCATTTTGATAAAGACGAAGTAGGATATTTTCAACGTCATCACCAACATAACCTGCTTCGGTTAAAGTCGTAGCATCAGCAACCGCAAACGGCACATCTAACATTTTAGCAAGAGTTTGCGCTAACAAAGTTTTACCGCTGCCAGTCGGACCTACAAGAAGAATGTTTGATTTCTGAATTTCAACATTATCTTTTAAATTAGTACTCTTGTTGTGCTTTAGACGTTTGTAATGATTATAAACAGCAACAGCAAGAACCTTTTTGGCATCATCCTGACCGATAATATATTGGTCTAGATATTCTTTAATTTCATGCGGTTTTGGAATAGGTTTTTCTTCTTTTGGGTTGTTTTCAACTTCGTCTTTTTCTTTTCCTTCAAAAAATTCTTCATCCAGAATTTCATTACAAAGTTCAACACACTCATCGCAAATATATACCTCAGGGCCTGCAATTAATTTCTTAACCTGGTCCTGCGACTTGCCGCAAAACGAACATTTTAATCTGCTGTCATCATGTTTAGGCATTTTTTCTCCTTTTTAGCCTTTAACTCCGTCACGGGTAACGACTTTATCAATCATACCGTATTCAAGAGCTTCAGCCGGTGTCATGATATAATCTCTGTCAGTATCTTTTTCAATTTTTTTCAAAGACTGGCCGGTATTGTTTGAAAGGATTTCATTCAATGTTTTCTTAATTCTGATAATTTCAGCAGCCTGAATTTCAATATCAGTAGCCTGGCCTTGAGCCCCTCCTAGAGGCTGGTGGATAAGAACTCTTGAATGCGGCAAAGCCATTCTCTTGCCTTTAGTACCGGCAGCCAGAAGGAATGCTCCCATAGAAGCTGCCTGACCAAGACAAATCGTTGAAACATCAGCTCTGATGTGCTGCATTGTGTCGTAAATTGCCAAACCTGCAGTTACGCTTCCGCCCGGGCTGTTGATGTATAACATAATATCTTTTTCAGGGTTTTCGCTATCCAGCAGTAACAATTGTGCGACAAGCAAGTTGGCTACCATATCGTCAATAGGTGTTCCAAGGAAGATAATTCTTTCTCTTAACAATCTTGAAAAGATATCAAAAGAACGTTCTCCTCTGCTTGATTGTTCAATTACAACAGGTACAAAGCTCATGTTTAATTTTCCTTTCTTATTTCATTATAGTATTTTATTTATTTATTTCCACTTACTTTTTAGCAGGAACAAGTTCAACAGAATTCTTTTCCATTAAGAAATCTCTAACTTTGTCGTTGAGAGCCTGCTGGGAAAGTGAAGCAATAACTTCAGGATTTTTACCAAGCTGTTTCATCAAATCAGTTTGACTCATACCGTAAGCCGCACCAAGCTGAGAGAATTTTTTGTGCAAATCTTGCGGATCAAGCTTGATATTTTCTTCTTTTGCAATTTTGTCAATAACAAGCGAGTTTTTAATTCTTGTTTTTGCATCTTCTTTAATTGTTTCAGAAAGGCTTTCTGCCCCTTGAGTTTTTTCTAAAGCTTCCCAAGTCAAACCTTGAGCCTGAAGCCTTTGTTTATAATCGTTTGTCAAAGATTCAGCTTCTCTGTCAATCATAGCCTGCGGAATCTCTACAGAAGCAGCTTCAATAACTTTTGCAAAAACTGCATTTTCAGAATTCTGTCTGTTTGTATTTTCTTTTTGAGTATCTAAATATTTTTGAATATCAGCTTTAAATTCATCAACTGTCTTAAAAGGTCCGACTTTTTGAGCAAAAGCATCATTTAATTCAGGAACTTTTCTTTCTTTAATTTCGTTTAACTTGATTTTAAATACTGCTGGCTGACCTTTTAATTTTTGATCATGGTATTCTTCCGGGAAAGTTACATTGATATCAAACTCATCACCGATATTTTTACCCACAATCTGTTCCGCGAAGCCAGGTATAAAGTTTGAATGCCCTAAGTCCAGCGGGTAATTTTTAGCATCACCGCCAGCAATCTTTTCACCATTTACAGTACCTTCAAAATCAATAACCGCAATGTCAGTATCCTTCGCTGGTCTGCCTACAACAATTTCTTGGGTTGCATATTGATTTAATACATTATTTAAAGCTTTTTCGAAAGCATCTTCAGGAACTTCAGCACTTTCAACTTCAACTTTCAAATCCTTGTAAGCTCCAAGAACAACTTCAGGTCTTGTTTCAACTTTGACTTCAGCGGTCAAGTCCTGACCTACTGTAAAATCAAATTTTGTAATGTAAGGCTGAGTAATAACATCAAGATTATTTTCTTTAACAGCTTCTGCAATTGCTTTTGGCATTAAAGATTCCAAAGCTTCCTGTTTTATCCTTTCGGCACCTACATGTCTTTCAACAACAGCGCGCGGCGCTTTGCCGCGGCGGAAGCCGTCAACATTGACATATTGTGCAATTCTTTTGGCTGCTTCATCATAAGCTTTTGCCGCATCTTTTGCTGGAATTGTGATATCTATTTTGTAAATGTTGTCATTTTCTTTTTCTACTGTAAATTTCATAAATTTTCCCTTTTACTGATTATAAACGTATCTCTTTACAAATTATATCCTAAAAAAGTTTTTGTGCAAGTCCACTAAAAATAGGAAAAATATACTAAAACACAACTTGCCAAATTAAAAATTATGTGATAATTATATCTGTATGGTTAGATTAATGCATAAGGGCAATGTAAAGTATTTTGCTGCAGCATTGAAAGGGATACTAAAAACACAAGAGATATTTACTCAACTTTTAAGCGTGAACCACCCTGAAGTAAAATCATGTATCTATGCAATGTGGCATGGAAATCAATTTTGTGTATACGGCTTGCCCGAAAGACATAAAGTAAACATTCTTGTAAGTAACTCACTTGACGGTGATATCATTACACATTGTCTCTACAGTCTTGGACTTAAAGCAGTAAGAGGTTCTACAGGCCGTAAAGGGTCTGTGGGCGGAACAATGCAGCTTTTAGATTGTCTTAAAGCCGGCGAATCTGCGGCAATTATGGTTGACGGTCCAAGGGGGCCTGTAAAAAAAGTAAAGGGAGGAATTATAAAAATAGCGCAGATGGCTAATGTACCGATAGTACCTGTGCATTGGTATTCTCCACAGATTAATTTTATAAAAATTCCAAGCTGGGACGGAATGACCTCTCCTCTAGGCTTCACTAAAATAATAAATATTTACGGAGAGCCTATTTACGTCCCGCAAAACTTAACACCGGAAGACGAGAGAATATATAAAGAAAAAATAGAAAAATCATTATTAGAACTTGAGAAAAATGCCCCGAAAATATTTGAGGAGGTTAAACAAGATATACCATGGAAACTAAATCTGGACTTAAATTATCCGCGCTTCAATTGAATTCTGTAATAGGAAATAAGCAAGCTAATATTGAAAAAGTTTATACACTTGTAAGCCAAAATCTTGAAGCCGGAACAGATGTATTAATACTGCCGGAAGTTTGGCCTGTAGGATGGGACTGTGAAGAATTTGAAAAAAGCGCTGAAAACATCAAAAACAGCTCCATTATACAATTTCTTTCAAAGCTTGCACTAAAATATAATGTTTATATAATTGGCGGGAGTTTCATAAGAAAAACAGATGACGGAAAACTTTATAACAGCTGTCCTGTGTTTAACAGAAACGGCGAATTAATTGCAATATACGATAAAAACCACTTATATTCATACTGCGGCTGCAATGAAGGTACCTACATAACCCCGGGTAAAAACGGAGTTGTTGTTGATATTGACGGAATTAAAACAGGACTTACAATCTGCTATGATATCAGGTTTCCGGAAATTTTCAGAGAATACCGCAAAAATGATGTAAAACTAATTATAAATGCAGCAGCTTGGGGAGCCTCAAAACCTATTCCCTGGGAAGTTTTGACAAAAGCCCGCGCTATCGAAAACCAGGTTTATTTTGTTGCCTTAACACAATGCGGACCGATAGATTTGGCAAACTGGAATATTGGACATTCAAGAATTATCAACTATCTTGGCGAAACAATCAGCGAAATAAAAAATCAAAAAGAAGGTTTGATGTCCTGCAATATTGCATTTGACTCAATGGAAGAATACAGAAAACAATGTCCTATATTAAATGACATTAAAGAAAAATATGAGGTGAAAGTTTATGAAAAAACTGTTAATAACAATACTTCTTCTGGCTGCGGGATTGAGCGTACAAGCCCAAACTCCTAGTATTAACAGTGCAATATCTGATTCAGGAATTCACAAAGACGCAATTTCAATCTCCGTAAAAAATACTGAAAATGGAAAAGTTTTATATTCAATTAATTCAAATAAACCAATCCCTCCAGCCTCTACTCAAAAGGTCGTAACTGCAACAGTTTCACTAGACACGCTTGGCAAGGATTTTAATTTTGTAACCTCTTTATACAAAACAACAAATAACGAACTCCAATTAAAACTCAGCGGTGACCCGAATTTGACTAAAGGCGGGCTTTCACAATTGATGAAGTCTGCCAAAAAGAAAAATATCATTGAACCAAAAGCTTTTTACATTGACGATTTCGTAATGGACAGTGTTGAATGGGGTGAAGGCTGGCAATGGGATGATGATTTAAATCCTTTGATGCCAAAATTCAGCTCTTACAATCTTGACAGAAACCTTCTTGTTGCCGTAGTCGACCCTAAAACTAAAGGAGCCCCGGCAGAAATACATTTAACAACCTTTTATCCGGTAACGTTCATGAACCTTGTGACAACCGGAAACGAAAATAACATTGAACTTACAAGAAACAACCATATTTCACCTGACATAATTACATTGAACGGGGAAATTAAGAGCAGAAGCTATTATCAAATTCCGGTAAATTCACCTAAAAGATACTTTTTTATAAAGCTTGATGAAGCAATTCGCGACGCAAAAATTGAATATTATGGAAGATTTACACAAAGAAAAACTCCTGAAAATAACATTTATCTTGTGGATGAAATTAAGCATCCGATAGAAAAATCTTTGGTTGAAATTTTTAAAAACAGCAATAACATGTCGGCAGAAACACTTTTCAAAGTTGCAGGCGGAAAATTCGTCAACAACACTGGTGCTTTAAAAAATTCACTAAAAATGTTTGACGAATATTGCAAGAAAAACGGGCTTAAGCACGAAAACATAAAAATTGTTGATGGCAGCGGTGTTTCAAAAAACAATCTTATGACAGCAGATTTTATGACAGATTTTCTGGTGCTGCAAACAAAAAATAAGAATTTTGAAGAATATTTGAAACTTTTTCCAACAGCAGGCGAAGGCACTCTACAAAATAGAATGCTATATTTTAAAGACATAATTTATGTTAAAACCGGCACTTTAAGTGATGTTAGTTCGATTTGCGGATATGTCAAAACAAGAAATGGTAATCTTATTGCTTTTGACATTATGATCAATGATGCAAAATCAAGCTCTTCCGAGAAGAAAACTGCGGAAGAGCAAATAATCAGAGCAATTTACAACAAATATTGAGAAGATTTGGAGGATTTGGACTATTATTCTTTTAAGCCCGGCTTTTGTTAAAGGCGTAAACACCTGCTATAACTCCTACAGTTCCTGCAAGGATTCCGCCTAACAAAGCCGCTGAAGTTCTGGCTTTTGGTATATATTTTTTAATTAGAGAATAATCGTTATTTAAATTTTTGTCTTTTGTAAGTGTTGCAAGTTTTTCATACATAAGATTTGCTCTGTCAGACATTGCGCGTCGTACTTTTTCCCATTGAGCGCTAATTTTGCGTCCTTTATCAGGAAGCTTTAATACTGCACCCTCGCGGGCCGAACGAAATGACATTCTTGCTTCTCGGTATTGTTTTGTTGATTGTTCCATTGCAATTTGAGCCTTAGCAAAATCCTGTGCTGCAGCTTTTAATTCAAGGTTATATTTCATATCCTTTGGATTTTTCATTACATTTTCCTGTGCAATCTGCAAATTTTTTCTTAATTCCCTGTATTTCGTACTTTGAATTGCATCTAGATATGCTTCCTTTCTTATCTGAACTTCTTTTATAAATTTATCGTCAACATTAACTTTTTTAACCATTTCATTCCAAAGCTTTGCGTTTGGTTTCACCTTTTCTCTTAAAATTTTGTCACCGGAATCCATGTAAACTTTTGCGGCTTTATTTAGATTGACAACAGACGCTTTCTCTTTAACAGTTGCATGTTTCATTTTTTCATCAGAAAAATTCCTTGCGAAAGAGGAATCATCTTGCATTAACAAACGTTCAAGCGAATATTTGTGCGGGGCAAAAACATACCCTGCCCCAATGCCTAAGACTGCAGAACCAGCACCGGCAGCTGCCGGAGATATAGTTACAGAATCCGTACCCATACCGACACTCCTTTACCTCGTTA
>QAMI01000047.1 GCA_003150395.1 Candidatus Gastranaerophilales bacterium
GAGAAAAATGAACGTTATCACTTAAGCGAATTTCGTTACGGCAAATACAAGCGGACAATTTCTTTTGATGCGCCGATTAAACCTGACGAAAGCCGCGCGGAATATAAAGACGGACTTTTGACCATAACAATTCCAAAACAAAATATCGAGCATGCAAAGCCGCGAAAACTTGAGATAAATCAAACAAGTCTGCTTGAAGATAAAGATAAAGAAAAGGAAAAAGAATAAAAATTTCGTATCCTAAAGCCGAGTTCTCCTGCGATTATGCGGGCGTGGTGCAAGGCTTGCCGGAAGCAAGTATGCCCGGTTCAACCCTGCTAAATTAGCGGCGGGATACGGAGGCGGCTGCAGGTGGAACACCACGAATTCACCTTAAATTTGCAGCTGATAAAAAAGGCGTGACGGGTTATACTGTTGCGCCTTTTATTATTTTAAAATTTTTTATCTGAGCTTTCTTGCAAGCGAAAGCCCTGCCGGAAGAGTTAAAACCACGTTTTCGTAATCTGGGCGGGAATTTATTTCGTTGATAAACGGTTTTACTTTTTCTTCATGTGACAAAACGTTATCTACTGCAAGAATGCCGCCTTTCACAAGGTGCGGATGGATAAGTTCAAAGTATTTTAAAGTTTCGCTTTTGTTTGCGTCTATAAAAACAAAATCAAATTTTTCATTTTCAGGCATGTATTCCAAAATTTTTATCGCAGAACCTTCAATAGTAGTGATTATATCCAAAACCCCGCATTTTTCAAAATTTTCGCGCGCCGGCTTAATCCTTTTTTCGTAAAACTCTATCGTCGTAAGCTTTCCGCCGGTTTCTTTGAGTGCTTTTCCTATCCAAATTCCGGAATATCCGTTTGAAGTTCCAAGTTCCAAAACATTTTTCGATTTTGCGGTGCGGATAAGAAGATTTAAAAATTCGCCTGTAACACGCGCAACATTCCAAAATTGTTTCTGTGTTTTTTCTAATTCCAAAAGCGTTTGCTGTGTATTTACGTCAAAATTCTCTATCATTTGTTTATCTTCTTCACATTGTCAACCACGACGACTGAATTAATTGGGATTTCAACCGCGTTTGACTTAATAACTTTTTTTGTGCCCAAATCCACCATTGAATATTTTTTAGCTTTAGTATCTGTGACAATTGCAATATTTGTGTCGTCTATTCTGAAAATTCTTGTAGAAAAACCGTCTGTTCCAAGCTTAATTATGTCGGTAAGCTGGTCGGTTTTTGTATCAATCACACAGATTTCATTGTTAACCGCGCCGAGAATATACAATTTATCGTTAAAAACCAGCATGTCAACCGGTTTTTCTGTAATATCGGTTTCTCCGACAAGCCCGATTGTTTTGTAATCAATTATTGCAAGGCGGTTTTTTGTGCGGCTTGTTATGTAAATTTTGTTATTTGCGTAGGCAATTCTTGATGTATTTGGAAATCTTCCGATTTCACGCAATAGGTAATTGTTGTCAAGTTCGACTACCCAAATCTCATTAGATTTTCTGTCAACGTAAAACAACTTTGTGCCATCTTGCGACAGGGTTAATTTTTCGCACATTCCATTTAGCCTAAGCTGTTTTTTCAAAGTCATTGTCTCGAGCGAAAGGATGTAAATGCTTGAGTCTGACGGGCTTGCGATATATGCAATTTTGTTATTCGAGTCGATTATAATTTCATCAGGCTGCGTGCTGAGATTAATCTGTTTGATAATCTGTTCGTCGGCAAGAGAAATAATATCAACTGATTTTTTGTTGTATGAAGAAACAAGCAAAAATTTTCCGTCATAACCCTTCATCGAAATCGGAATATTTTCTTGCGATAGTGCATATTCAGGAGTTTGTTTTGACGGATTTACAACCTGAATATTTTTGGTGAAATTAGTTGTTGCATAAATGGTTTTGTTCTTCAATACCGGAGTTGCCGCAAGCGAATTCACGACGGAATTATTTTTTCCTGCCGGAGGCAGGACTTTAAGCGTCGGGTCATGAAGGGTTGCAATTTGAAGGTTTCCGATAATCCCTTTTACGTTTTCCGGGATTATAAGCCCGCGCGGCACAAGCATATCTTGCGGAAGAAGGCCGGATTTAATCTGGTGAGGCGGGTTTTGGAATTTTAAAATACTTTTCCTGCCGTCAGTTGTTTCAATTACCTTCAAAAGCACAAAGTCGTTGTTGAAAATTACAACATCAGGTTTTTGCGCTAAAGTTTTGCCTTGCGGAAATGTTTCTTTAATTTCTAAAGTTTCGGGTTTAATAATGCGCGCCGGAATTACCGGAAGATAAATTGTATTGTCAGGAAGAATTATTACGCCGTCAAAACGAAAGTTTGTCTGAGGAAAATCTTTGCTGACGATGGCTTTGACATCTGACGGAAGCTGTGCCGCAAAAGAACAGCCGGCAGTTGCCAAAAATATTGCCAATACAATTAAAAATTTCCGCATTACCGAAAAGCTCCTTTAACTTTGTTTAGAAGTGTTTCTTGCGGCTTTTTGCCGCCTTTGAGTTCGTACAATTTTCTGTAAAGCTGTTTTTCTTCTTCACTTGGCTGTGTTGGAATGACCACATTAATAATTATAACATGGTCGCCGCGTTGTGAAGGTCTTGAAATTACCGGAACACCTGCACCTTTAATTTTGACAGTGTTTCCGCTTTGAACGCCCGGCTGGATTTTTATTGACTTCACGCCATCAAGCGTTTCTATCTCAACTTCATCGCCGAGAACTGCCTGAGCAGGATTTATGTCAATTCTTGTATAAACATCAAGTCCGTCGCGTTTGAAGTAATCGGAAGCTTTTACATGAAGCACGACAAACAAATCTCCAGCTGGCCCGCCGTTTGAGCCGGCATCACCTTCGCCTGAAACACGAATTTTTGACATATTGTCAACGCCAGCAGGAATTTTAATTTCAATTTTCTTTTCTTTTTCTATTTTCCCGTAACCTTTGCAGGCTTTGCAGGGCGTTCCGATTTTTTTGCCTGTTCCGCGGCAATCAGGGCAAACTGAAATTTGCGAAATTGCACCGAGCGGAGTTCTTGTAACTGTTTGAACCTGACCTGAGCCATGACATGTCGGGCAGGTTATGGGCTGTGTGCCTTTTTGCGCGCCTGTCCCGCCGCATTCGGAACAAAGTTCCAAATGGTCAAATTTTATTTCTTTAGTTGTACCGAAAATAGCTTCTTTGAAGTCTATTTCTATATCAAATCTCAAATCGTCACCGCGCTGCGGGGCATTCGGGTCATGTCCGCCGCCAAAGCCGAAACCGCCAAAGCCGCCGAAAAATGAATTAAAAATATCGTTTAAGTCGCCAAAACCGCCTGCAAACGGGCCATTTGTGTCAAATCCGGCATTTTTTAAGCCGTCTTCTCCGTAGCGGTCGTAAGTTGCGCGTTTGTTATCGTCCATTAAGGTTTCGTATGCTTTACCGAGTTCCTTAAATTTTTCTTCTGCATCGGGAGCTTTGTTAACATCGGGGTGTAATGTTCTTGCTTTCTTTCTGAAAGCTGATTTTATTTCCTCTTTTGTAGCTGTCTGCGATACTTCCAATATTTCGTAATAGTTTGCCATTATTCTTTTTCCTGGGTTTTTGTTAGATAAATATGTGAGAAGTGAAACGTGAAAAGTCCGTTACATAATAAATATTAATAAAATCCGACGATTATAGCATTATGAAAAGAACTTATTCCCTTATTCTCCTATTTACTTATTCACTTTTCAAATTTTTACTCTGCTGTCGCCACATTAACGAGCGTGGGTCTTAAAACTTTGTCACCCATTTTATATCCCTTTTGAAGCTCTGCAATGATAGTGTGTTCTGGATGTTCTGAAGTCGGAGTCTGCATAACTGCATCATGGAAATTCGGGTCGAATTCTTTTCCGGCAGCTTCAATTGTTTCAAGCCCGAGCTTTGTCAAAGTGTCAATAACCTGTTTGTGGACAAGGTTGAAGCTTTCTTTACACTTTTCGCAATCCTCAACATTTTCGAGAGCTTTTTCGCCGCGTTCGAAATTGTCAAGAACTTCAATCATTTTTTTCAATGCATTTTCAGCCCCGTATTTTAGAAGGCTTTCGCGTTCCTGCGCCTGACGTTTGCGATAATTTTCAAAGTCTGCGGCAAGTCTCAAATATTGATTATTTAATTCATCATATTTTTCTTGAAGTTTAGAAAGTTCATCATCAGAACTTTTTTCGTCCTGATTTTGAAGTTTTTCTTCGCTTTCCTCCTGAACATCTTTGCTGTTTAGTGTATCTTCAGGTTTTATACTTTCATCCAAGTCATTTTTAAACGGGTTATTATGTTTGTGTGTCATATCTCTACCTCTACAATATAATATAACTTAATTATAATTTATCAAGTCAGTTAGCGGGGTAAAATTTATTATTTTTTAATAATTTAAGATTAAGAAATGTAAAGATGAATTCTGAAATACCTCAAACTCTGTCATAATCTGCTGTATGGTATGGTATGGTATGGTGCGGTGCCCTATTGTCAATATTTTTGGCCTGAAAAACTTTATGTAATTAAATGCATAAAGAAAGGAGCATATATGGCAATAACAGTTGGAGATATCTATACTGCTTTTCCTACCTTTAACCCTAAAGATATGATTGCATTGGTGGGTACAGAAAATTTTAATGGCAGAAGTTCGGTTTCACTTAGCAAAATCGCAAATTATAAAGGCGGAATGGCGCAGGAATTATCAGTTTTTGTGGCACAAAAAGATGGAAAAACTTTTACAAATATGTTATCATATTCAAAGCGGGAAGCTGTAATCGAAGCCGGTGCAATTAAACAAACCGAAAATAACAAAGATAAAAAACAAGATAAAAAATCTATTCCATCACAAATTCCGATGGACAAAAGTGTTTTTGATATTAAAAATACAAAAAAAGGAAAAACGAGTAATTTTTAGTACAAAAAATAGGAGTATAAAAATGACCGAAATAAATCCTCTAGGAAAAAATCCGCAAAATAAACCTGCTGTTTCTAAAGAATGTGCAGTAAAACCTAAGTTGAATGAAAGTTTGTTCTTAAAGCTTGACAAAAATAAAGACGGAAAAATTTCTAACCAGGAGCTTTACGAGTGCGGCTACCGGGGAAATGATTTGCTGGCAATGTCTGAGGTATTGTTTTTTGCAGAGCGTGATGTCAACAAATGGTTTATGAAGGATAAAAACCATAACGGAGTGACTGACAGTGCAGAAGAAAAAATGTGGGATATTCATAACACAGACGGTTCTCACAAAATCGGCGACCTGAAACCTGAGGAATTTGCAAAAAAATATAATCTGGAAATTCAGTCATATAATAATGACGACTTTGCAAGCTGGTGCAAATCCTGGATGGAAGATGAAAGTCCGATGAGAGGTTTAAAAGCTATTGCAAAGGAACGTTATGGCAAAGAATTGACAGATGATGAGGTTCAGCTTTTATACGAAGCTATGAAAAATCAAGCCAATCGATGGCTTTTTAAGACTCCTGCATTGTATAACAGACTTAATACCTCTGCATATACACGTCTTGTAACCGGTAACTCTGCATATTCCTGCTGCGGAGGCGATATTGCAAAACCTCCGATGGGTGCACAACCTAAGCTTGATGAAAACGGAGAACTTATGGAGGCGGATTCTTGTGAAATAATTTTTACAGATCTTGAAACGGAAGGAGCTTCAAACAGCGCTCATCAAACGAAAAACAGGCTTGCCTGGGCTGCGTTCAAAACAATTCCGGAAAAAGAGGCCGCTAAGTTGACTCCTGAAGAATATGCAAAATACCAATCCGACTGGAACAATCTCCGTGCAATGAAAGCTTCCGATTTCAGGGATTTATTGAAACCAGAAAACAAAGACAAGCTTGAAAAGTTTGAAGAAAATTCAAATATGACTGTTCGTCAGATTGTCGACTGGATTGATATTGTCGAAAGCGCAACCGGGAAAGATTTTGACAATAATGATTGGGAAATAGACCCGGAAATGTTTCATAATGATATAATGCAAAAAGTTAACGGTACTTATGGCGATGATAAAATTCTTGAAGGTAAAACCCGCTCAGATGTTCCTTTAGAAAAACAAGAGTTGTTAAAGTATCTTGAAGAACACGGGCTTTTGCTTGAGCAATTCAGAGAGTAATTCCTTTTATTTAAACTCCTTTAATACAATTTGCATAATTCCTGATTTTATTTTATAATCTGTAAACGGATGATGTTTTAAATATGATTTAAAAACATATTCCGCTATTCGCTAAACACGGAAGGAGTAATAATGGCTCAACAATTTAATGCTCAAAATATTAAAAAAAGAATTTCGGTTCTGGTGTTTTTAAAAGGTTCAACGGCTCCGCTTGTTCTCTATGTTGAAAATCCGGAAGCCCTTTATGATGAACTTAAACAGGCTGTAAAAAGTCCCCAGGCTATGCTTATTGAAAGAGAAACTCTCGGACCTTTGAAAAAAGTCTGCTTTATTTCAAACCAGATTGCTTCTCTGGCGCTTCAAGAAGAGCAGTACATGTAATTTTAAGGGATTATACAATGTCTTATAAAATTTCGATAGAAGATTTGGAAAGTTCCGTAAATAAAACAATCCGCTATCATTTTGAAGATAAAATTGACGGCATAAATTCAAACGGCCAAATTTGTGCCGATTTGGAGTTGAAATCCCTCGGTGATTTTATCGAAGTTAAAGGAAATGTTAAGGGAATTTTAAATTTGGAATGCGATTTGTGTCTTAAAGAATTTGAATACCCGATTGATTTTGATATTGATGAAATGTATGCAAAAAATGCCCTGATGGAGGATTACGGACAGGAAACAGAGCTAAAAGAAGGACAATTCATTACCGATTTGAACGGCGAAAATGAAATTGATATTTATGACTTATTGTATCAATCTGTAATATTAAATATACCAAATAAAAAAGTTTGTGGTATAAATTGTA
>QAMI01000040.1 GCA_003150395.1 Candidatus Gastranaerophilales bacterium
GGATATTATTAAAAAAACTCGCTGGTGTCCAGATGGAAATTGTCTTTATCAATCCTGGATTTTAAAGTAAAGAAGTATTTTGTATTTGAAAACAAGTGAAAAATGCAATGATGCTTATCCGATTAAAATTTAAATTCATAAAATATCCAGCGGGTCAACGTCAATGGCAAGTTTGATGTCTTTTGGCATTGTGATTTTGCCCAAAAAACTTGAGACAAATTGATGACCTTTTTCGCCCATTTTATTTTTGATAATTATCTGAAATCTGTACATGCTGTTAATTCTCTCAATTACGCATGGAGTAGGACCAAGAACCTCCAGTCGTTCTGAAATTCCGAATTTTTCAACCATTGTGCAAAGCCTTAGAGCAATTTCCTGAGCTGACTTTTCAGCGCGGAAGTTGTTCTGTGAGCTTAAAATCAACCTTACAATCTGGCTGAAAGGCGGATAATCAAATTCTTCACGTGCAACAATTTCTGTTGCATAGAATTCGTCGTAATTCTGGGACTTTGCGCTTGCAAGTGCGTAGTAATCAGGGTTGTAGGTCTGGAAATACACTTTCCCCGAAAATTCTCCGCGTCCGGCGCGCCCTGCAACCTGTGTCAAAAGCTGAAAGCCTCTTTCAGACGCCCTAAAATCGGGAAGGTTAAAACTTGCATCCGCCGAGATTACGCCGACAAGAGTTACGTTCGGGTTGTCCAAACCTTTGGCAATCATTTGTGTGCCGACAAGAATGTCAATATCACCGTTTTGAAATCTTTCCAAAAGTCTTATGTGTTCGCCTTTTCTGACCAGAATGTCGCTGTCAATGCGCTCAATTTTGTTTTCGGGGAAAAGGTCTTTTATGTATTGTTCGATTTTTTGCGTGCCTGTTCCGCTGTTTCTAAGCGCATCAGAGCCGCATTCAGGGCAGAAATCAGGGAAATATTCTGTATGATTGCAGTAATGGCATTTTAACATCTGGTCTTTGCTGTGCCAAATCATAGGGATTGCGCAGTTCGGGCATTCAATCACGTGTCCGCAGGCTTTGCACTGTGTGAAGGTCGAAAATCCGCGGCGATTTATCAATAAAATTACCTGTTGTTTTTTTTCTAAAGTTTCTTTTATTGCGTTTTGCAAAGGTATTGAAATTACGTTTTTGTAAGCCGCGCGTCCGTATTCCTGCATGTTTATGACTGTTACGGGCGGAACTTTTGCATCGTTAAATCGTTTTTTTAGTTCAAAAAGATTTCCTGAATTTACTGCGCGGTAGTATGAGGAGATGTCCGGTGTTGCTGAGCCTAAAAGCAGCGGACATCTGTGGAATTCAGACAATTTTTGCGCTACAACTTTAGCATCATATCTTGGCGCGGGTGAAGTTTGCTTGTAAGCGCTTTCGTGTTCTTCGTCAATGATTATCAAGCCGATGTTTTTCAGTGGTGCAAAAACTGCAGATCTGGCGCCTGCAAGAATTTTGATTTCGTTTTTGTAAAGCTTTTGCCAAACATCATAACGCTCACCGTCAGAAATACTGCTGTGCCAGATTGCTACATCTTCGGTTCCGAATTTTTTTGCCAGGCGTTTGGTTAGTTGAGAGGCCAGCGCTATTTCTGGTGCAAGAAAAAGTACATTTTTGCCAGAGTCAATGCAGTCTTTTATTAGCTTGAAGTAAACTTCTGTTTTTCCGGAGGCTGTTACACCGTGAAGAAGAATGGTTGGAGGTTGTAAAGCTGTATTGTTCTCTATATACCCCGCCCCCGCCGTTCTAACGCTTGTTTCATTCGCTAAGAACGGCTCCGCCTCCCTGAAGGGGCGGGGAGTTTTAGCAATTTTCTGCTTAATTCCTTCATAAACGGCCTTCTGTTCGCCGGAAAGTTCAAATAACGGTTCTTTTTCGCTTATTTTGAGAATGTCGAGCGGGTTGCGGTAAATGTTTTCTTCCGTAAGTTTTAGGCAGCCGAGCGCCTCAAGTTTTTTTACGGTTGTACGGGTTGTTTTTGCCATTTTTTCAAACATTATTAAAGGCATTTTGCCGGAGGTTTTCAAAAGCTCCAAAACTTCTGCCTGACGTTTTGTGGCTCCCTCAAAACTTAAAAATTCAACAGCAAGCTCAGTTTTAGACGCTTTTTCAATTAACTTCATTGGAATTGCGGCATTCAAAACTGTCACCAAATCGCAGCAATAATAATTTGCAACCCATTCAAGAAGTTTTAAATAATCAATTGAGAAAAGCGGGGTTTCATCAAGAATTTTGCTGATTTTTTTTACCTTAAAATCCCCGGGTAAATAATCAGAAAAGCCCACGCAAAAGGCATTAATAAGCCCCTGGCGTCCGAACGGCACTAAAATTGCCTGACCTATTTGGAGTTTGGCTTTCATTTCATCAGGAATCAGATAACTGAAAGTTTTTACGCCGAGCCCTGTAATATTTACCAGTGCAAGTGCATATCTCGGTGAATTGTGAAGATTTGAGGGTGAAGAAGGGTCTTCAAAAAGCTTTAAATATTGCGGGTTTTCTTCAGTCATAAAATTTCTTCACGCCTCACTTTTCACAATAAAATTACTTCAGATTATCCACTTGAGAAATATAAGAAGATTCTTCGCCTTATTCCATCAAATCTGGAGTCTTGCTAATGATGTTATTAAACCGGCTCAGAATGACATGTGTGTTTAATTGAGTGGATAATTTTGTAATTATTCTGCCATAAATTCTTTTCTTGCTTCCTGAATAGCTTCTTCAAGCAAATCGAGCTGGTCTGGAGAAAAAGTTACGCCTTTTTTAGTCGGAAGCCAGGTTGCGCCTTCGTCAGTTGTGTAGAATATTCTCATATTCAGGTAACTTCTTCCTTTATATTCGCTTACAGAAATCTGTAGTTGTTCAGTGTCGCTTCTTTCGATAGTTGCCAAAATTTTTGCATCTGCCATCTTTTTCTCTCCTTATTAACTGGTACTAAAACATAGTACCATAAAAACAATTTGCAATACGATATAAAATATGATAAAATTTAGATATGTATAAGTAAGTATAAATAAGAAAGAGAAGGAGTTGAAAATGCTTATTATAACTGAATTTCAGGGGGGGGGGGGCGTCTAAGAAGTCTCTCATTGCAGGGTTTTGCAATAAACGTTTAGCCTGTCCTGAATGTATTAATGAAACCATTAGAATAAATAAAGTTAAAGAGCAAAAAGGGTTTACACTTGCAGAGGTTCTTATCACCATAGGTATAATTGGCATTGTTGCGGCAATGACTTTGCCGTCGCTTATTAATAACCAGAAAAATAAGGTACTCCAGACAGCTTTGAAAAAAGCTTATTCAAGGCATTCGGAAGCTCTGATCCTTGTTAAGGCTGATGCCGGTGTTGATAATCTTTATGATGAATTTAGGGTATATCAGAAGGAAGACTCCAGTAAAGATTATTATTACAGAGCAAAAGAGTTTACTGAAATGTATAAAAGCAAACTGAATGTAATTGGATCCTGTAAGTACAATAAAGCACCAAGAACATATACCAATAACAAAGAAGCAATAGTGGATATAGGGGGTGTTACGGAACCTTCTTGGTTTTTGTCTGACGGAACTTGTGCCGAGATATTGATTAATGGAGGCAGGGTTGGTCTGACGGTTGATGTAAATGGTGCTGGAAAGGGACCAAACAGGTTTGGACATGACCTTTTTCTCTTCTGGGTTAATACAAAAGGCGTTTTGGAACCTTTAAAAATGTCTAAGTTATATAGCAAAGAAGAGCAGGATGACTTCACATCTCAGGGTAAACCTGTGAGTGATGGTTGGAAAGGTCAGTTAGGAGAACCTTGCAGTGCAAAATCAGAGCAGGCTGGTAATGGTATGGGATGTACTTGGTATGCTCTTAATGATATCAGCCCTGATGACAGCTCTGCCCGCTACTGGGAAAATCTGCCTAAGTAAGTTGCAGCAAAGGTGCTTTATGTTAAACTTGAGGAATTGTTTAATAAAAGCATAGGAAATCAATACCTATGCTTTTAATTTATTTTGCTGTCATATAACTACAAGTTAGCGCCGCAGCATTTTTTGAACTTTTTGCCGCTTCCGCAAGGACAGGGGTCGTTCCTGCCGATTTTTGAAATATCAATGTTTGTTGTATCAAGTTTCGGCTTTTCCTCTGTTTCTTCAATTATGCCAAGGGTTTGTGAAAATGCTTTTGATTTGTATAATACAGTTGTTGATGAGAATATTTTTTCATTCAAATATCTGCTTTTGTATTTCTGCAAAATGTCTTCAAGTTTGTAACTGTTTTTCAAAATTTTATTTAAAACTTCCATAAAGTTTTCGTGCTTTGATGCAACTTTTTTTATCATGTTTGCTGAAATTTTGTCGTTCAAAAGGAAGTAATCAACACATTTGTCATAGTTGCCGACTTCTGTAACATCTTCAGCTTCAAAAATTCTGTTAAAAGTGCCGTAAAACGGAACGGCGTACATGCCAAGTTCTTTATCAAAAATTATGCCGACATCGTAGGTTTCTTCATGGGACGAAAAACCGCCGAGAGAATTCTCAAGAAAATTGTTGTAGCTGTTGTTAAATTCTTTAACATTAAAGAAGTTATACACCTGTGGAAGTTTGATTTTGTCTTGAAAATCAGCCTTTTCTCCGGTTTCTGAATAATCATTGAAAAGCCCGATTAAATCATCTGCATATTTGTTTGTTGTTATAACTTCATCAGTCCCAAAAAATTCAACAAATTTGTCGTAAATATTTGAAACTTCCTGTTCAAGTTCTTTTTGTTTTTCTGCATTGTCAAGATAAACAAGTTCCGGATTTTGTACGATTTTTGCGACGGCATATCTGTAAGCTTCATCTTTTCTTGATGCCGAAAGAACACCGGATATTTCCAAAAGGTAAGATTTGTCATTGTGGTAGAAAATTCTTGCAACAACATATTGGCCTGAACCAATTCCTCTGAAGGATGTCATTTTTACAAGGGAAAGTGCTTCATAAGTTTTTTCGTTTACGATGTTGTAAAGACTGAATCCGTTTTTTAAAACTTTTTTAACTTCAAAAACAGAAGCAATAGACTTTTTCAATTCTTCAATTATCTGTTTGCCAGTTTCTGACAGACCGTTTTTGCGTTCCAGATAAATATCAAACACAGATTTTCTTTCAGAACCGAGGTTTCTTTCAAAGATATAATTAAAGCATGCTGCCTGAAATTGTACAGAGGTAGTATTAGAATTCAAGCCTATTGTTTTAATGTACTCTGCAAAGTCCGGCTGAACTATTTCATCTTGCCTTATGAAAAGTGCTAAATCTTTTATTATATCATTAATTTCTTTCAAGTCTTCTAAAATAACCATCTAATCTCCCTCGTCTGTAAACATAACTGTGTTTGGAATTAGAATAATTTAAACAAATGTAAAATTCAATACCTATAATAGGATAATTTTATTTCCAAAGATAAAATGTATGCTATAATAGGAGTATGAAAAAAATATTTTTATTAGCGGGAATTTTGTTATTAACGGCTGGAAGTGTATTTGCGTATTCAATGCCGCGCTGGGGAATGACTTCAGTCGATGTTTATATTGAAGAAAATGAATTTAGTAATGCTGTTCAGAGAGCTTTTGAAGCCTGGGCGCAGGCAAGTAACGGAAAGCTGAGGTTTAGATTTTATACAACCAGATTTGCCTCTAACAACGCACCGATAAAAGTTTCATTTGTAAATGAACAGGCTCCCTATTATATTACCAGATCGAAACGGCATGAAACTACAGGCTACTTTACAAACATGGAAGACGGTTTCATTAATGCTGCGCGTGTCCAGATTTACACGCAAACAAGAGAAAAAAGACCTGTTACAAGTGAAGAGGTCTATAATTCAATGCTTAACGAAGTTGGATATATTTTGGGACTTGAAAAATTGTTTGGGCAGTGTGATCCGCCTTCTGTAATGTGTATGGATCAAGTTGGGCTACATAATAGTTTGACGGAAAGAGATAGAGAATTGCTTATTGAAAAATATGAACGCTCAAGCAACGATATTAAAGAAATGAAGTCCAAACAAAATAAAAACAGATAATTTGACATTACAAATTTTGGTGGTAATATCAAAATTGCAGTATAAATAACTTTCTTTGCAGCCAAAACTTAGTTTTGATACTGAAAAGTAATATTGGGATGCCGCATTTTGCCGAAAAAACGATTAAGTATTGTTTTTTGAGAGTATGGTAGCGCACCAGATGACAAATGTTTTTTGAAAATTGAATAGTTAATAAATAATAAAAATATCGTCGGGATGTAGCGCAGCTTGGTAGCGCACCGTGTTCGGGTCGCGGGGGCCGCAGGTTCAAATCCTGTCATCCCGATATTTTTTATAGCAATAATCGGGACGTGGCACTCTGCCGAACAAAACAATTAAATATTGTTTTGTGAGAGGTGGTAGCGTAGCTACCAAGCAATGCCAAGTCTTAAAAAAATTAATCGGGACGTGGCAGGAGCCATTGTGCAAGTGCTTCCAAAGTAAACAATTAAAATTGTTTACGGCAGTTCCGTCGCGGAGCATGTGGAGCGAACGAAAGAGAGCCCCAAGCTGCGCAATGATAATTGAATAATTTAAAAATCGGGACGTGGCGCAGCTTGGTAGCGTGCTACCTTGGGGTGGTAGAGGTCGCAGGTTCAAATCCTGTCGTTCCGATTTTTTAATTATTGATATCATTGGATTTGAGTCTGTTCTCTAAATAAATATGTCCATTATGTGTCCATTTATTCATTTGCATTAAATACTAATTATATTATGTTTTCTGATATCATCAAAGTATTTTATTACTTTACAAGGATTGCCAACTGCTATGCAATTATCCGGTATTGAACGGTTGACAACACTTCCTGCACCAATTATGCTATTTTTGCCAATAGTTACACCTGGAAGAATAATTGAGCCGCCCCCAATCCAGACGCCATCTTTAATTGTTACTGGATCAGCACAGGTTCTGTAATAAATAGGGTCACTAGAGTCTCTTTCATAAATGTACCGTTCTTCCGGTAATATAGGATGGTAAGAAGTATAAATTTGAATATTGGGTGCAAACATAATACAGCTGCCAATATTAATTTTTTCGTTATCAATAAAAATGCAATTAGGCCCAACAATAACGTCATTACCGATAGAAATATTTTTGCCGTATTCGCAGTGGAAATGTTCACTTATTGAAACATTGGTTCCTATTGAGCCAAATAAATTTTCAAGTATTGAACGCTTATTTTTCTTGTCATCAAAATCAAGATGAGAATATTCTTTAAGCAATTTCCTTGCATTAGTTCGCATTTTAGACAGCTCCGGCGATAACGTTTTTATGTATTTGTATTTTTTATGCATTGTTTTCTCCTAGATAAATTAGATAAATAATAATATTTATTTAATTAAATTCAAGCTTATAATTATTAAACAATCTGTCCGTCTTCAATCTTGTATATCTTAACCCCTTTTAAAAATTCGTTTTCAAATAACAGAGTGTCGACAGATGTTATAACAACCTGCGTCGCGTTTGAAATGGATTTTAGAAGATAATTTTGCCTGAGGTCATCAAGTTCTGCCAAAACATCATCAAGAAGCAATATTGGTTCATCACCTGTTTTTTCTGTGATTATATCAAGTTCTGAAAGTTTCAGTGCAAGTACAACAGTTCTCTGCTGACCTTGAGATGCAAATTTTGTTGCTTCATTTTCGTTTATATAAAATATAATATCGTCACGATGAGGCCCGACACAGGCTTGTGCGCGCCGCAATTCTTCGGTTTTGCGTTCTTCAAGTTCTGAGCGAAATTTTTCTGCGATTTCCTCAAGGCTGGTTTCATCATCTAAAAACGAGCAGTCATAGATAAGTTTTAGTTTTTCTGTTTCACTTATAATCAGGTGTTTTTCACGTGCGATTTTTTCGATTTCAGCCAAAAATTTTTTTCTTAAATAAATTATATTGCTTCCGGTAATAGTCAATTGTTCATTTAAAACATCAAGCAGCGTTTCATCAAGCGGAGCGCCTTTTATAAGTTCTTTTAAGAAATTATTTTTTTGAATTCTGATTTTGTCATATTTTGAAAGCCTTTCATCATACGCCGGATAAATCTGAGAAATCGCTCTGTCAAGCCAATCCCGTCTATCTGACGGGTTTCCGCGTAAAAGCAATAAATCATTTGTTGAAAAAAGAACGGTTTTTAGAACTTGTTTAAAATTTTTGGGAGTTGTTTTGACTCCATTGACTTTTAAAATGCGAGTTTTTTCTTTTGAATATGAGTAATCAAGTTTAACAGAAGTATTTGCTTTAATAAGTTCGGTCTCAATTTGGGTTGCTTCTGCGTCAAAATTGATTATTTCAATATTATTTGAAGTTCGCGGGGATTTTAAGGTAGAAAGAAAGTAGATGCTTTCTAAAATATTAGTTTTCCCCTGAGCATTTTTGCCGATTATTAAAATTTTTTCGGAATTAAGATTAAGGGTTAAATCCTTGCAATTCCGGTAATTTGTCAGTTTTAACTCCAAAAGTCTCATAACAAAATTATACATTAAACAAACGAGTTTTTGAAATTATCTATTGTTAAAATCTAATAAGTAATGTAGAATTATTATTGTAGATAATAGAGGTACAGTATGCTGCCAATCGTGTCAGAAGAAACTGCTGCAAAAGTTTTTTCGGAGATTTTTAAAGATATGCCGGAATGGCGTAAAAAAATGATTCACTATATAAAAGAGGAAAATCCGGAAATTAATACGGCAATTATAGAAGCTGCAAACAATACGGATTTAGATCCTAAAGCAGTTGCATTGGGAGCATATATGACATACACGTTATTGGAGCTTGCGATGAAAGAGGATGAAGCTCTTATAACGTTCAATGAATAACTATGATAATTAAAGGCAGGTAAAGAATATGGTAATCGAAGAATTATTAGAAAAGCTTGTTAAAGACGGCGGAAGTGACTTGCATATTTCAAGTAACCTTCCTCCAGCAATAAGAGTTGACGGCAAGCTTACACGTGTGGACATGGAGCCGCTTACACCGGAAGAAGTTGAAAACTTGCTTTTTCCGATGCTTTCAAATGAACAAAGACGTACTTTGGAACAAAACTGGGAACTTGACTTTTCATATGGTATTGAAGGCTTAAGCCGTTTCAGGGTTAACTTTTATAAAGACAAAGGCAACTATGCAGCAGCTTTCCGTACAATTACGGATAAAGTTCCGTCATTTGACCAGCTTGGTCTTCCTGATATCGTAAGAATTACCGCAGAAAAACCGCGCGGACTGATTCTTGTAACAGGCCCTACTGGTTCAGGTAAATCAACAACTCTTGCCGCTATGATTGACTATATTAATGATACCAAAGCTGAACATATTCTTACAATTGAAGACCCGATAGAATTTGTGCATACGTCAAAGAAAAGTATAGTTCACCAGCGCGAATTGGGTATGGATACAAGAAGTTTTGCAAATGCTCTTAAATCAGCACTCCGTGAAGACCCTGATATTATTCTGGTCGGTGAAATGCGTGACCATGAAACCATTTCTTTGGCATTAACAGCCGCTGAAACAGGTCACTTGGTCTTCGGAACACTTCACACCTCATCAGCTTCACAAACAATCGACCGTATTATCGACGTATTCCCGGAAGGTCAGCAGCAACAGATTCGTGTTCAGCTTGCAAACTCACTTGTTGCAGTATTTGCACAAACTCTTATTCCGAAAGTTCTTCCAAACGGACAGAAAAAAGGCCGTGTAATGGCTCAGGAAATCATGATTGTAACACCTGCAATTGCAAACCTCGTCAGAGAAAGTAAAGCGGCACAGATTTATTCAACAATTCAGATGAACACTGGTGTCGGCATGCAGACTCTTGAAATGGCACTTGCAAAACATTATAAAGCTGGTGTTATTACACTTGAAGACGCTTTATCAAAAACGTCTCGTCCGGATGAATTCAAGCGTATGATTGATATGCAATCGCAAATGTCAGCTTCTTAAAATTTATCATATAAATTATAAAAGGCCGTAATTTTTAAATTGCGGCTTTTTTTGTCTTAAAGATTTTGTTTGTGTTAAAATTTAAATATAGTGTTATGGAACTGAAAAAGGAAATTAAATTATGGCACAAGAAATAACAAATGAGCCGAATTCGGCTAGAGAACAAATCAGACAAACTCGTATTCAAAAGCTGGCGGATTTGGCTGATAAAGGTGTAAATCCGTATCCGTATTCATTTGATAAAAATACTGATGCTGCCGATTTGCAAGAGAAATACAAAGATCTTGAACCGGGAGTTGAAACAGAGGATGAATATTCTGTTGCCGGTCGTGTAATGGCAATCCGTAATACAGGGATGTTTATTGATCTTATGGATTCAACAGGAAAAATACAGATTTTTTCTCACAAAGAAAATTTGCCAGAAGATCAGATGAAAATTTTAAAACTTGTTGATATTGGTGATATTGTAGGATTTACCGGAACAATAAGAAGAACTCCGCGTGGAGAATTGTCAATTAAAACAACCGCGTTGAAGATGCTTTCAAAATCACTTCTTCCTCTTCCGGAAAAACACCATGGTTTAACAGATACTGAAACCCGTTACCGTCAGCGTTACGTGGATTTGATTGTGAACGAAGATGTGAGAAAAACTTTCAAAGCAAGGAGCATGATTATTCAAAAAATCCGTGAATATCTTGCAAAAGAAGGTTTTATGGAAGTCGAAACTCCGACTTTGCAAACAATGGCATCAGGTGCGAATGCAAGACCTTTCACGACGCATCACAATGCGCTTGAAATGGATTTGACTTTGAGAATTGCTCTGGAGTTGTATTTGAAAAGACTTATTGTCGGCGGTGTTTCAGAAAGAGTATTTGAAATCGGTAAATGCTTTAGAAATGAAGGCATAGACACCCGTCACAATCCTGAATTCACTATGATTGAACTTTATCAGGCATATGCTGATTATAATGATATGATGACTTTGACTGAAAACATGGTTGCCTATGTTGCGCAGGAAGTTCTTGGCACTATGAAGATTAAATATGGCGAACATGAGATTGATTTGACACCTCCTTGGGATAGAAAGACAATGCTTGGCTCTATTAAAGAAGCTACAGGTATTGATTTTCTTGAAATTTACAGCCCTCAGCAGGCAATTGAAACTGCCAGAAAGCTTAATGTCCATGTTGAAGATACAATGAACTGGGGACAAGTAGTTGAGGCTGTTTTTGAAGAAAAAATCGAACCGGGCTTAATACAACCTTGTCACATCATTGATTATCCGCGTGAAATTTCTCCGCTGGCAAAAGTTCACCGTGACAACGAACGTTTGACCGAGCGTTTTGAAACCCGCGTAAACGGATGGGAAATAGCAAATGCCTTCTCGGAACTTACAGACCCGATTGACCAGAGAATGAGATTTGAGGCTCAGGCTCAAGCTAAGGCAAACGGTGATGAAGAAGCAATGGATATTGACGAAGACTTTATCTGCGCGCTTGAATACGGCATGCCTCCGACAGGCGGTATGGGAATGGGCATCGACCGTTTGGTAATGCTTTTGACAGATTCACCTTCAATCAGAGACGTAATCGCGTTCCCGACTTTGAAGAAAAGAAGCTAGAATTCGATTCAGTTATAAAAAAAGAGCCATCTGTTACAGACGGCTCTTTTTATGTCTGCAAGTTTTTTTATAATTTGATTGCGAGCATTTCTTCTACAGTATTTCCGCAAAGTCCTACAATATTCTCAAAACTTCCCTCATAACCTTTAATGTAGCCTGACGGCATTTCCTGAATTCCATATGAACCTGCTTTATCAAATGGCTTGAAATTTTTCAAATAGAATTCTATCTGATTGTCGGTAAGTTTTTCAAATTCCACCGTGCTTGTAACTGAGCGGACAGTTTCATTTTTTGTTTCGCTGTTAATAATCGCGATTCCTGTGACGACAAAATGTTTGCGGCCGGAAAGATTTTGTAGCATGTTAAATGCATCATCATAATCTTTTGGCTTGCCTAAAATTTTTCCGTCTAAAACCACAACTGTGTCTGCTCCGAGTATTACAGAAGGCTCTTCTACAAGCGGAAGCACGCCGCGAGCTTTGTTTAAGGCTAAACCCTCTACAAAAGCGTAAGAAAAAGCCGTCACTGAATGATCTTCCTGATACGGTGACGGTACTGTTTTAAACTCTATATTATGTTGTCTTAAAATATCCGCCCTTCTTGGTGAAGAAGAAGCTAAGATTATTTTCCCCATTGTTTATACCTCTTTTTTCTTTATTTTACCTGAAAAAAGAGGTATAGCAAACTTTTAATACTGCGCGGCAGGGGATTTTTGATATTTTGCCGTGCGGGCATTAATTGCATAGCATGCAATGTTTAATTTTTGTTTTAAAAGCATCATATTTCGTGACATGCTTGCGTAATCATTCATTGCACTCATCATTTTATGAGGGTCAACCATTGATTCCATGTTGTCATGGTTATCTACTTTTTCTTCAGCGTATTTTTTGACTAACAGTTGGTCAATATAGTCTTCAGCACCTATTGCCATACGTGTCCTCCCTATGAAATTTTCCTATTAATGTTGTGTGTGAGATTTCCGCGGGATATCTTCCTTAAAATATCCCATATATTCCTTATATATCTATTAAGTATTTTATTCCCGAAAAATTGCCCGAATTTGATTAAATGTTAAGAAATATTACTTGAAGTCTACGCGTATTCACTTTCCCAAAAAGCATGGCCTATTCCCAAAAGGTTTTTTGTGGTATTGGACTTTGGTGCCAAATTTAGATATAATAATCGTATGAAAGAGATTGTCGTTGTTGCACCGGTCAAAAAACCGGAAGATATTGATTTATTCAGCCAAAAAACCCACTGTAGAGATTATTATGTCTATTATAAAAAGTTTCTGAATAACAATTTTGAATATGTAAACGATTTTGTAGAGGCTGCTAAAAAAAACAACTGTCATATTTTTATAAATTTTAAGCATGACATTACAGAAGAAAATCTTCCCGAAATTAAAAAAATGCTTAAATTCCTCAAATCTGCAGGTATTGATGGAATTTTTATAAACAGTTTTGCGATACTGGAAGCCATAAAAGTCTTTAAACTTCCATTTAAAGTAATTGTGGACTCTTACTTTGATATCCATAACCTTTCCGGAATTGATTTTGTAAACAGCTTCCACAAAGTTGATGAAATAATCATAACCGAAGAAATTTATCTTAAAAATATCGTAAAAATTAAAAAATATACAAAACTTCCGCTTGCAATTGATGCCGATAATCTTCCCTGGTGCGCAGAAGATATTGAAAATTCCGGCGCAGTCGACAAAGTTGTAATTAAAGGTAAATTCGCAACTTCTGAAGAAATTCTGGAGGGAATTGAACTTGTAGAAAATATTCTTGCCAAGCCAAAAATATTTAAAAATCACAAGCTTCCATTCAAGCATGTTCGAAAAAGTATTTATCAGACAAATCATTTTTCAGGTGATATGGTTAGTGCTGAAGGTAAGAATTTCAAATTCAGCCGCAATATACAAACTTTTGAATGGGAAATTAAGCGAGCCAGAGTCGTCAAAGAGGTTAATTTTGAGAAAAGCGATGATTTTAAAATTAATTTGCGGCTGTCAGAACTGGCGCAGCTTAAAGAACTTGAAAAGTATATCAAAAAAATCGGGACAAATCCCGTTTATTCAATAGAGTACGGTGAAATACTTTCGACCTGCGACCTTTCAACGAGCAGTTTTAATGAAATTATTATGAAGGTTAAAAAGTTTTGTAAAAAACATGACATTAAATTCCAGCTTTCAACGCCCAGAATTCTTATTGAACGTGATTTTGACAGGGTTTATGAATACGTAAAACAGCTTTTGCTTGCAGCTCCTGTGCCCGACAGCCTTATAATAAACAATATCGGATATTTCTGGGCTGTTATTAATGACAGTGATATAAACCATATTCCGATTGAAATCGGTCAGGGAATTAATCTTTTAAACAGCCTTTCCATAAAGTGCCTCAATAACCTTGCGCCAATAAATGCTATAGATTTTACATCTTTTAACGATATGGAAAGCGCTTTGAGAACTATTAAGAAAGTAAGAAATGAAATTCCAAATCTGAAATACACAATCGCAGGTAATATAAGAGTTCCGACACAAGGCTTGTGTCCATTGAATAATGATAGCGCTATAATTTCGAGATTATCATGTAAAGCTCCATGCCATAAGGGCGGATTTGCGCTGAAAGACCCTTCTCTAAAGAAGATTTATCCTTTTACATGCGACGGTTTTTGCAGAATGCACATGTTTGAAGATAAAATACTGGAAGACTTTGACAAAATTGAAATACTTCACAAAGCTGGTGTAAATGAGTTCGTTTTTGATTTCAGCGCGCTTCATGCCAAATATATTCCTATATTGTTTAATAAATTTTTTACGTTAAAGAATAGTAAATAATAAGTCCTCTCTTTTTAACAAAAAAAAAGGGGAGCAAAAGCTCCCGTTGGAATTAAGAATAGCTGGAAGTATGAAAAAGATTTAATTATATTTAAATCGAAGAGGTATTTTTGTTCAATTAGCCACTTATGCTATTTCAAAAATTTAGCGGCATGCTTAAATCCCCAAAACAAGAAAATATCCAAAAAAGTGTAAAAAAAACACTTAAATAATAAGTGTAAAAATATCACTTTATGCCCAAATTTACGTGTTATCGGGCTTTTTAAGTGCTTAATAAAACTTCACAGGTGGGGTTGACAAATCAAATATTATAGTTTATAGTGAAATTGTAAGGATGAAGTGTTAATCGAACACTTAATAAAGAAACCTCACGAGAGGAGGATAATATGATTAGAGTAAACCCAGTACAATTTAATACTAACAGCAGAAAGTACATCTCATTCGGTGAAGGTAATATGAATAATATTACTCCGAGTGTAGCAATCCTTGCTTTACAAAATCCAAATGCTAAAATTAATTTTGAAAACGATCTTAACCGTTCTAAAAAAGCTGATATGGTTCAAAATCCAAATTTCGTTACCGCTTTCGTTAATAAAATCGGCAGAGCTGTCAGCGAATTTAAAAGATCAAATAATAATATGCAAAATATCAACCCCGATATTTATAACCACATAAGCTACTCTGCATAAGCAGAGATAAAACCAGACAAGAATTATAATTACACATTTACCCATCTTACTAAATTATTTTTACCCCATTAACTAATCTTTTTTTTCATGACTTGATTTATTCTGACTTTAAACAAAGAAAGGATAATCAAGTTATGGATGAAAAAGTTAAAGAACTGCGTTATAATAGCCAAAAAGCGCAGCATTATTTTGAGAAAATTTTGGCATTTACAACAGGTCCTGTTGAGTTAAAGACTTTACTTGATGAAGGAAACGTTAACGTTATTGATGTTAGAAATGCCGAGGATTATGAAATAAGCCATATTCCTGGCGCAATTTCAATTCCTAAAGACGAAATTTCCAATAATCTGGAAAAGCTTTCAAAAGATAAAGTGAATGTAGTTTACTGTTATAATCAGCAATGCCATTTAGGAGCGCGTGCTGCATTAATTCTGGCAGATTACGATTATCCGGTTATGCTTTTGGAAGGCGGCTTTAAAACCTGGACTGAAGACTTCAGATTTGCAACTGTACAATAGTTTTTGACTTTGAGTCTGTCGAAATCCTGGCAGGCTCATTTGTTTTTTATAAATGTATATTTTTTAAATGTTCTATTTTAACTTCCGGCTTTAAAATTATTCCGACAACATCAATTCTATAGTTTTTAACGTTATGTTCGCTCAGGTAATATTGAACTCCTTTAACAATATTTGCGAATTTTGTTTTGGTAATTGCCTCAAGCGGGCTTCCAAAATCTGATGTGCGGCGTGTTTTAACTTCAACAAAAACAACGGTATCTTTATGTTGTGCGATAATATCGATTTCACAAAATCTTGAATAATGCTTGTTTCTTTCCAGAATTTTGAAACCTTGTTTTTCTAGATATCTGCAGGCTAAATCTTCACCGCAATCTCCAAGTTTACGGCTGTTCATCACTGCTTAACTCCGTTTCTGGCAAGTTTTGCTACATCCAAAAGGGCTTCAAAGTCTTTAAACTTACAATTTTTGCTGTGTCTGAGCGGGCAGATGTCAATTCCGCCGCGGCGTGTATAAAGCGCGCAGACAAATAATTCATCTTTAGGCTCCAGTAAATCATATAACCTTTTGTAAATCATTTCACAGCATTCTTCATGAAAATGATATTCCGAGCGGAAAGATATTAAATATTTTAAAAGACTATCTTCCAAAATATGTTTTTTGGATTTGTAATATATGAAAACATCGCCAAAGTCAGGCTGGTGGGTAACTCGACAATTGGAGCGCAGAGAATCAAAAGTCAAATAATGTGTTTGAGTGTTAGGAAATTCTTCTGTTTGCAATAGTTCCGGAGCTTCTTTAAAGTTTTCGGCTTTTAAGTTTTTTTCATCAATAAACTGCATTATATTTTTGAAATTACCGAAAATCTCCGCACGCTCAATGTTGTTTTCAATAAATTTTATAGAAATCTGAGTTTTTAATTTTTCGCTTAAATCTTTATTTATTTTGTCCGTACAAGTTTCAAGGCATTCGATAGTTGTCTTGCCAAACTTTGTCATGTTAAAAGAATTCAAATATAGTTTCAAAGATTTTGATTCAACCAAAAATTCTGACTTGCAATTATATTTTATTTTTAACAATCTTGTTACGGGAATTCCGTTTTCTGTCATTGCTGAAAATTCGTAGGCATGCCAAATGTCAAAGCCTTCAAAAGGAAGATTGTCGTTTTGAAGGTTGTATTGTTTCCGGTTTTCAATCCTTGGAATTGCGACAAGAAGCGACGGGTCATAAATTTCGCTTCCGCTTACCTTTTTCCCTAAATGTGTCGATGCAATTATATCAGTATTATTTGTTCTGGTATTCTCCATAATCTCAAAATAGCAAAAATTTATTGTATTGTAAATGAT
>QAMI01000034.1 GCA_003150395.1 Candidatus Gastranaerophilales bacterium
GAAGAAGAAATAGACAAACGGCTAAAATTAAATGACATAATTCCGGAGGACATGGCGCAAAGCCTTGTCAGACAAGGTTTGTTGGAATATTTTGAGGGACATTTCGAATACTTGACAGATTAAGTGCTATAAGATAAATTAGAGCAATGAAAAACTTCATTGCTCTAATTTTTATTTTTGTTTTGGGAATGCAAATGGCATTCGCAGAAACACTGCCGCCCAAAGGGTATTATGATGTAAAGCCAGAAGATTATCCGATTTTGTTTGAGTATATGAATAATTACGCAAAACAGTTATTTGAAGAATTTAATCCTAATAAATTTTGGTTATATGGCTTTGGAACTGTAGAATTTTACCAAATAGATAATGATGGTTTTATACACGACTTATCAAAACCTGAAAACTTTTATGACAGAGAATTAATAAGAATAGTCAAGAGGCTTCCTCCTAAACCACTTCCAAAGCAGCTTGAGATAAATAAAATTAAAATATGGTTAGTTTTAATAAGAAACAAACAAGATAAATTTAAAATTGACTATAATCCAATCAATGAATGTATAGAAATAACTATCTACAAAGACCATCAACGAAAATCTTGGTTCAAGAAGAAGAAGAAATAGACAAACGGCTAAAATTAAATGACATAATCCTGGAGGATACGGCGCAAAATCTTGTCAGGCAAGGATTGTTGGAATATTTTGAGGGGCATTTTGAATACTTGACAAATTAAGTGCTATAGTGATAAATTAGAGCAATGAAGTTTTTCATTGCTCTAATTTTTATTTTTATTTTGGGAATGCAAATGGCATTCGCAGAAACATTGCCGCCCAAAGGGTATTATGATGTAACCCCCGAAGATTATCCGGTTTTGTTTGGGTATTTAGAGGATTACGCTAACAAGCTATTTGAAGATTACAATCCCGGAATTCTATGGGCTTACCATGGCGGTGGGGTTGGGACTTATACTATCAATAAGGATGGCTCTATTTCGGATATTCCGGACTATTTAGATGAACATGTGTGCACTAGATATTTAAAAAAACTTATACTCAAAACAACACCTCCGCCTTTTCCAAAGGAACTTGAAGCGGATAAAATTACAATTCAATTATGGTTATTTAGAAATAAATATACCGAAATAGATCTTGATTATGATCAATTTCATGAATGTGTAGACATATCACTTAGTAAAGACCATCAATGGAAATTTTGGTTCAAGAAGAAGAAATAGACAATACTAAAAAATATTAAAAAAACTATTGACAATAAATTTTGTTTATCTTAGAATAAAAAACGTGAAAGAAATACAAGCCCCCATCGTCTAGAGGCCTAGGACAACACCCTTTCACGGTGTAGACAGCGATTCGAATTCGCTTGGGGGTAAATTTTTAAAAGATGCGGCAATTTAGCCGCTTTTTTAATGCTTAGTTTTTTAATATTGAAATCAACCTCATTTTATAATAGCTTATTATTATGGCAAGACTAATCGGAATATCAGATATACATGGAGAATACCAAAAGCTCTGTTCTGTTTTAAATAAAATCGACCCCCAAAAAGAAGATACTATTATTTTCATGGGCGATTACATAGACCGCGGCGACAAATCTAAAGAAGTTGTTGATAAAATTATCAGCATGCAAGAAATTTGCAGCTGCGTTTATTTAATTGGTTCTCACGAATATGCACTTTTACATGCAAAATCCGACGAATATTACAATTATCTTTTCTGGAATTACGGCGGAGTCGAAACCGCAAAAAGTTACGGAGGATTTGAAAATATTTTCAAAACCCATGGGGCTTTTTTCAAAAGTCTTAAATATTACTATTTAACTGATAAGTATCTTTTCATTCATGCCGGACTCAAACCAGGAATACCATTAGAAAAACAACGTGAAGAAGACATGGTTTATATAAGAAAAGAATTTTATTCGCAAAAACATTCACTTCCACAAAAAATAATTTTTGGACACACTGAATTTAAGACCCCGCAGGTTCAAGAGGACAAAATTTGTATTGATACAGGCTGCGGAAAATATAAAGATGCGCCGCTTACCGCTATTATTTGTGAAAACGGAAATGAAAACTTTGTAAATTCAGACTAAAAGTTTATAAACTTATATCCTCGCGAAGGCTTTTGAGACACAGGTTTTGACGGTTGTACATTGCCATTTTTTTCTTTAATTCCCTGTTCAACTGTTCCTACAGGCACGCCGAAGGTATTTTCAAAAGCTCTTACAAATTTGTCGCGGCTGCCGTCAATCTTGTAAAAACTTCCTCCGGTTTCTGCGCTTAAGCACATTAGCTCTGTTGAATTTCCTAATTGAACGACATCAATTTGAAAATCTTTTCGCAAGCGCATAACTTCTCTTATGTATTTGCAAGGATCTCCGCCGCAGGTATCATATCCATCAGTGACAAGAATTATCTTTTTATCTTTAGCGCCGGATTTATCATTGTTAAAGACTCTGACACTACGCAAATCTTTTTCAATAGTTTCGCGCAATGCAAACTCTAACGGAGTCATTCCGCCAAGCTGGGCTTCCTGTAAACCTTTTACAATATTTGTTTGATTTTCATGCTTGAAAAAAGTAACAAGTCTTGTTGATTTACACAAATCAGCAAAGGCAAATCCTCTCTGCCCGTTATTTTCACCTAAAACCCGAAGAGCAACCGAGGTTGTCTTAGGAATTTTTGGCAAAATAAATTCAAGAGTTTCTTTTGCTAGCTGAATCCAGCGGCCCATGCTGCCTGAATAATCAACAAGAAGTTCTACAGCATAGCCGTTTATTCTTGAATTTTTCGGGCTTTGAACAATATTAATCTGCTTATAAGTTGAAGGAGAATAAACATTGTATCTGCTATTAGCAGCAAAGGCTGAACTGACAAGACATAATAAAAAAAACATTCCAAGAATTATTGAAAATAAAACCCGTTTTCCCAAACTTCCTCCATTATAGCAATTTTTACATAATTATAAACCATGGAGATGTAAAATACAATACAGATAGATTAATATTTTACATATTTGTACTTTGTGGCAAGCTGTTTATTATTAGAATATTTTTTTGGACTTGGCTTGTATGTTGACTTTTCCAGATATTTGCTTGTAGCTACTGTTCCTTGAGGCACATTAAATGCAGTTTCCAAGGCTGTTTCAAAATCCCGACGGTTACGATTTACTTTATGAAAAGTTCCGCCAGTTTCATTTGCAAGACATGCAAGCCGGTTATCATTTCCAAGTTGAATTACATCAATTGAAATATCTTTTCTCGTTCGCATAACTTCCCTTATATAAGCACAAGGATCTCCGCCGCAGCCTTCACCGCCATCGGTTACGAGAATGATTTTCTTAGCCTTGAAAGTGCGGTTCTTATCATAAACCCTTAAATTTTTTAAATCTTTTTCTACAGTTTCTCTTAATGCGAATTCAATCGGAGTGCCGCCGCCTATCTTAGCTTCTGCAAGACCGTTTACAATGGCTCTTTCGTTTTGTTTTCCAAAAGATGTAACAACTCTTGAAGCTTTACAAACCTCAGTAATTTCCGGATGCGTTCCCGGTCTTTCTCCAAAAACTCTTAATGCAACTGCCGAATTATAAGGAAGACGAGGCAATATAATACCTATTGCTTCTTTTGCCAGATTAATCCAGCCGCTCATACTTCCTGAATAATCAACGAGAAGTTCAATGGCTTCCCCCTGAATTCTCATCGCGCGCGGCGGGGCTGTTAAACGCTGCAATTGTTGAGAACCATTTGCTGTATAAATTCTAAATTCACCCGCAAATACCGGAGAGGAAGCCAAAAGCAGGCTTAAAAAGACAATAATTAATAATAACTTTTTCATTATTTTCCCTGATTATAAATTTTTCCCTTATATATAATAAAGTTTAAAATGAACTAAAAATTTACAAAATCGTTAAGTAAGTATAAGTTTTATTGCAAAAGGAATTCTGAACAACTATAATATTTGTGTAGGAATATGGTGAAAAAGTTATTTAGTTTAATATGCGCCTTTATTTTGTCAGGAACTTCGGTTTTTGCAGCTGATGTATCAAGGCTTTATACTGTCAAAAATGTCCAAGCGGCGGAAGTTGAAAAAGTTTTAACGCCATATTTAAAAAGGAATTTCCCGTCTGCATCAAAAGGCCAGAATTCATATATTTTTGAAGATAAAAACAAAAAATATTATTACGTTATAATTCTGGCGGATAAAAACGAAAAATGTTATTTCTACTACATGTCAAACAACGAGGATGAAAGCTTGCGTAAAGAGCTCCTTAAAACTTTGAAAAACAATGATTTCAAAAGTAAAAAAGTCCGAAATTCAAGCCTTAAGAGTTACTTTTACGGCGAGGCCTACACAAACCTTGCGCACAGCAATGTAAATATAAAAATGCGGACAACCGCAGAAAATTCTCATACCTTACCTACGCAAAATGAAACTATCAATGCAGCCGCAGTAGAATATGACTTTAGCGATGAAGCCCAGGCAAGGTTTAATGGCAGCATACCAGCACAAAATATAGTTGCTGAACCACAGACCGAGCCTCCGATTGAGCTTCAAACGCAGGAAAAAACAACTGTAAAACTTCCATGGCAGGGAGAAGCATTTAATCCAAATTCAGGCGCGGTACAAAGCAGTTATAATTCTCAGAACTATCAAAATCATGGAAATGTTCTTACCGGAAGTGTTATATACATTCAAGACGGGGCAACTTTTACAGCCGCACTTCTTTCTGACATAAGCTCTGACAGCATTGTAAATAATGACAGAGTTAGTGCTGAACTTGATGCTGACTGGATTTATAACGGCCAGCTTATTGCACCCGCTGGAAGTATTTTAAACGGCAGGGCCGTTGATACAAAAGCGGCCTCTTATGCAATGGCAAACGGCCAAATCGGACTTTTATTCAACGAGATAATGACTCCTGATGGGAACATAATCCCTTTGAAAACTAATAAAGTTTATATTGTTGGAAATTCTTCCCGTGCACTTAATGTAACTAAACGAATTGCAGGCGGTGCTGCAACCGGGCTCCTGCTTTCGGCTATTTCAATGCTCTTCGGAGCGGATCCGACAAACGCAATAATATATGGAACTTCAATAGGAGCAGGCGCCGGTGCGATTTCGACAATTTCTTCCAAAGGCGAAGAAATAAGAGTAATTGAAGGCTCGCAGCTTCAAATTATGCTGACTGAACCCTTAACTGTCCAGCTTTACAGGCAGCAGTAAAAGAAAGGACCAAAATGACTGTTATAATTTCATCACTTAATAAAGAAAAAGTTTTCAGAGAAAAAGATTTTATAATAATCGGGTCAAATTCAGACTGCGACTATCAGATTAATGCCGGATTTGAGTTTATTTTAACTGTTCAGTATGACGAAAATTCGAAAAAATGCACGGTTATAAATAATTTTGAAAATCCGAAAATCCTTTTTCGGGGCGAACCTTTTAAAGGAAAAATTACGGTCGAAAAGTTCTGCAAACTTAAACTTGCTGAAAGTGAAGAGTTTATCGGAGTAAAAATTGCTGAAAACCAGCCAGACACACTTTCTGAGAAAAAAATATCTGTAAAAAATGTTTGCGAACCTGACAAAACAGAAATAAGCTCCGATTTAAAGCTTAAACTGGAAAGTAAAAAATCTGATATTGAAAAAAGCAGAATTGCCATAACTAAACAGATAGCTTTTGCAATAACCGACATTAAAAAGAGGATTTCTTTAAACTTTAAAGCCGCAATAATCTTAAATATTGCTCTTATTTTCAGCACAATTGTTATGACATTTGGAATATGCAACTATTTGATGGGGCTTCCTATTTCCGACACTGTCGCATTTATGAACATGCCGACAAACATTAAAATTCTCGGCTTGTTTTCGGTTATAACTTATGCGGTTTCGCTTTCACTGAAACAGGGTGTTTTCTTATTTCTTCAGAACAGAGATTTGCAAAAACCGCCGGCAGGAGCAAAATTTGCACAAAACTTTTTGATAATTCTTCCAACAACTTTTATGTGTGTATTTTATGCCATAAATATGATTTACTATATGAACCCCAACGGACGCGTATTTTATGGCGCTTTTACTGCTCTGTTTTTTGTACTTTTGAATGCTGTAATCGCATTTGCCTGCGGATATTTCAAATACAGCGGGCACAAGCTTTCTCTGGAATTAAACAGGTATGAATACAGGGAGGATTTTGAAATCGTTCTAAATCAATACCAAAATTGGATTGATTTATTTATAAACAGTTTAAGCTCTGTGAAATTGAATTATATAAAAGATAAAATTCTAATGCTGCAAATAAAAGGTTTGGGCGAAACCGTTGCAGGAATTTTGACCGCACCGTTTTTGGCGTACGGGGTTTCAAACACTCTTGCTATGTGCTTTCCGGAAGCTGCGGGATGGGTTAGAATTTCAGGCTTAAGATTTTCTCCGGTATTTTTAATTCTGGCCTCAATGCTTATTATATTTGCATTTTTCACAATATCAAACGCCTTTTTGAACATGAGAAAAGTCAGCGGCTCTGATATTATCAAGCTTGACGGCTTCAGAAATTACCTTACGCACGGTGTAGAAATTTTCGGACTTGAAAATGTGAGAACTTTAGAAAGAGAACGTGTAAGACTTTTTGTAATCGGAATTTCAATCATATTTATCGAATTCAGCATGAACACTTCGTTCTTTTTGACAGAAATCGGCGCTGACTTAAACGGAATACTTTTAAGCATTGTTGCGGCAACCGTACCGACAGCGCTTTTGATTGCAGAAACATACCTTCTAAGCCGGACAAAATACGAACTGTTTGTTTGTGACGGCTTAATCTCAAAACTGGATAGAAAATGATAAAAGTATATTTAACAGCAGTTTTAATATTTTTAACCACACTGACAATCGCAGTCGGCATCTTAAAACCTGGCATAAACAAGCCGGTAAGATTTGCTGCAAACGAATTTCAAATAACAAATACCGAACTTGCACGAAACCCGAACGCAACGCATCAAGTTCCGGAAAATACCACGAAAATAATAAATACCGAATTAAACCAGGTTAAAACAATTGAAAAAACTTTGAATACAACAACTCCAAAGTCTCAACAGCCTGTAAAAATCCTTGAAAACACAAATAACATTAAATCCAAAACAATTGAAGTTCAAAATCAGCCCGAAAAAATAAAAACATCGACCCAAACAGTAAAAACAAATGTTGTGCAAAATACAACAAAAACAGTTACAACACCGGCTCCAAAACCTGTTCAAACAACCGAAAATATCACTACTGCAAAAATACCGCAGTCCGTGAAAGATATTTTAAACAATCAAACTATAAAAACAGACCCGAAGACTACGGCGCCTGCACAAGGAGCTCAAAAAGTTATGCTCCCGAAAATTGAGCCCACGCAAACATCCAAGCAAATTATTGAAAACACAGCAGACGAAACCAGACCGTTGACAGAGCAGGAGGAAATAATCGTTTGGAATATTTGGCGAAGCAATCTTCAAAATCAGATTATGAGAGACACTCAAATTGCGGCACCGCTGGGAACTGCTTTTAAATTTTCCTTTACTGTGGATAAAAAAGGCCGTATTTCCAATCTAAGAACCTGGGCTGTACCAGATACTTACAGTTCAATAGCTATAAACTACTTAAAACCTCTGATTTTGAGTTATCAGGGCCAGCCAATTTTAAACTTTCCTTCCCGCACAAAACGTGTTATAACTAATGTAACAGGAGGTTTTGTTATTTCAACTCAAGACAGATTCAGCACACCAAACGATTTTTCAGATATTGAGAAAGTAAAGACTTTAAGGTAAAAAATGTACAGATGCACAGAATGTAAAGAAGAATTTAAAGAAAAACCCGATTATTGCACATGCGGGAATGATGAGTTTGAGGAATTTACCGCGACGCCGGTCAAAGACTCAACATTTCAGAAAGAGCAGCCAACATCTGCCAACAATCATTTCAATTCAAAAAAGTTTGACAGAGTGAAAATTTTCTCAATCGGATTTTTCTGTCTTTGTCTAATTTTGGCGGTAATACCATGGCTTATAAAAGCAGAAAAACCTGCAAAAACAGTACAAAAGCCAAAAGAAGAAGTTGTAACAACAATTCCCGACATCGAAAGCCTATGGCAGAACCCCCAATCGGGGAATAATACTGCCCAAACAACTTCAACGCCAAAGTCTGCCACAAAAGTAGTGAAGACGCCAGAAACTCCTAAATCTAAAATACAAACAACAAATACGCCTGTTGCAACTCAAAAAACTCATGCAAAACCCGTTTCAAAACCTAACGCCGCAACTTCTAAACCAGTTAAACAAGCCAGTCCGGCACAAACACAAACCTCAACTTCAACTCAACCATCAACACAATCCAAGCCAAAACTCCCGCAATCAGTCCTGAATACTGTGCAAAAAACAAGTTCCGCTCAACAAACTCCTCAAAAACCAGTCAAAAAAGAAGATTTGCCAAAGATGAACTCCTCAGAATTTTTAAGCTACAAAGGAGAAATCAGAAGTGCGCTCCTAGCAAAACTAAACGTTGCGGCAGTTCAAGGCTCCGGAGACTGCGCAGTGGAATTCTCAATTGACAAGAACGGCAAACTTATTAATAGAAACTTTATCTACAAATCACAAAATAGATCAGTCAACGACGAAGTTTATTTGATGTTGATGCGGCTGCCTTATTACAAAACCCCGCCGGCTCACTACAATGGCGAAAAAATTAAACTGAAATTCCTTTTTAATAACGGATATTACGAAATCACATTCATTTAAAAATGGCAAATTTTTTCCAGAAAGGTTCAGAAATTCCCATAAGTTTGTTATACCTTTTGAGGGTTTTTGAGTCAAAATATTTGTTGTTCGTGTCAATGTTTTTTAGAATTTCCACAGCTTGTTTTTGGAATTCTGATTTATAAGTTTCTGACGCTGACTTAAATGTATTGTAAAACGCATTAGTCATATGCGCATTAAAAACATCCAAATATTCAGGATTAATAAGATTTTCAGCAGTCAGTTCTTTCACTTTGGCAGAAATTTCTTTAAAAACTTTGATAAAATCAAAAATAGTGTCAGTATAAAAAGCATTTGCCGTTAAAGACCCGGAATGCATTACATAATAAAGTTCAGCATCTTTTTCAAGTGCAATTTTTTCAGCAAATACGGATGCTAAAAAAGAAAATTCGTTATCCTCAAACCTGCATCCTTCTAAAAATTTTAAATTATATTTTCGGACAAATTCACTTGAATACAATTTTCCTGAAGCTATAACCGATTTAGCAAATGAGGCCTTGTCTTCTATAGAAGAAAGGATTTCTTTATTAATTTTAAAAGTTTGTTTTGAAATAAAATTATTTTTAATTAATTGGCCGCCTTCATCGTAAACAGTATTAGAAGCAACGATATCAGCCCCGGTTTTGACAGCCTTTGCATGAAGTTTCTCGATAAAATCAGACGCAATATAATCATCACCATCAATGAAAAGAAGAAACTTCCCTTTTGCAGCTGCCAAACCATTGTTTCTTGCTTTGCTTACACCCTGATTTGGCTGATTTATAAGAATTATTCTTTCATCAAGCCTTGCAAAAGAATTCAAAATATCTAAAGAATTGTCAGTTGAACCGTCATTAATACAAATAATTTCAATATCTTTAAATGACTGTTCAATAATACTTTGTAAACATTTTGGCAAAAAATTACTGACATTATAAATCGGAACAATTACGCTGACTTCAACTTTATTCATAAAAAAATTTTACCATAAAATTAATATTTGTATATTAGACTTTACAAAAAAAATTTCCTGTGTAGAATAAAAATTATGATGAAAAATTTAATCCGACGTAGAATATTTAATTATGAGGTTTTGTTGAAGAAATAAAACGCAAAATTTTACGCGGAAATAAAAGATTTCATAAACAAGACCTTGAAGAAACTCAGGGTCTTATTTTTTGTTAAAAAAAGTTAAAAATTCAAAGAAATAAAGCAATAAAAATTTTTACGGTACTTAAGATAAAATGTGAAAGGAAAATTATGACATTAAAATTACGACGACAAACTGTCATTACAAAAGCGAATGCCCCAATCGTGAGATTAATGAATTTAATTTGGGGTTTGTAGTAGACAGCCGCGCAGATAACCTAAAAGTTATTTGCCCTAAATCGTAAAGGATAAACAATACATGATACCCGCAATTTCAGCAAGCAAAATATATTCAACATTAGGAAATGCAAATTCACTTGTCCCGCTGGCAATAAAAGACGTCGCAAACAGCGCCGGACTAACAGCCGCATCATATATTACAGGCGATGAAGCCGAAGGAAGAGACAGATTTATAGACGAATTCGGCACCCAGGCAATCTGGCTTTTCGGAATTCCGGTTTACAAAAAACTTCTTGACTGGACTCTCTTTAAACCGATGGGATTTGACCCGAATATCGATGTAAGAATTCTTAAAGACCCCGAAGTATTCAAAAAAGCAAAAGAAAATGCGCCGACAAAAGAAATTCAGGAGGCTTTGGAAAAAGTCGGAAATTCTGCTAAAAAATTCAAAGGTTTAACATTTGGCAAATTCGTTGCCTCAACTTTACTAACAATCCTTTCATATTACGGTTTGACAAAGTTCAGACACAAACACATCGAGGAACATATTAAAGAAGATTACCTAAAAAAACATGCAAATGAGCTTCAGCAGAATAAAACGCAAGACAAAACAATAAAAGCTGAAATTTCAACAAAACTTGAAAAAGTCCCGACAGCTTTCGGCGCAGTTCACAAAAACAAAACAGAAAACAACAACAAATCAGACAGAAACACTACATTTACCGGCATTCAGGACTTTATGTTCAGCCCCACAAAAAACCTTATGATTGTCGACGGTTCAATTACAGCCGAAAGGATTTTCGAATCAAGAACCCCGCAGGATACAGTCGGCTACATTGTAAAAGAAGGAAGTTTCTGGGCGTTCATGTATTTCTTAGGCGAAAAAATCCAGAAACACTTTGAAAATTCGGCAGAGAAAAACCATGACAGAAATATTCAGCTTGACGCCAGAGTTATCGAAAGTGAAGAGTTTAAAAATGCCTTAAAAGATAAAGATTTAAAAACAACACTTCAAGCATTTTCACAACTCAAAAAAGACTCTGACATTTATGCTTTCATAAGCAACAAGCTTAACAAAGACAATATTATTATTAAAATGTCAAAAATGTCGGATATTATCAGCGTAATTGACAAAAAAGACTTAAACAGCGCGGTTGACACAAGAAAATACATTGACCTTGCAGAAGTCAAAGGCGTAAATGAAAAGCTTGGCAAAGTTTACGACCAATTTGCAAGATTTACAGAAAAAATGCACAAAAACCAGCCCGCAATGAAAGACGACGAAATTTTGGAAACTTTCTTAAAAGATTTAAGAAAACTCAAAAGAGGTTCTATTATCAAAAACATCGGCGCCTGCATTGGTGCACTCGGAATTGTTGCCCCGGCAATAATGGTAGCCTTGAGATTTGCAGACAAAGACAACAGAAAATTTAAAGTCAAAGAACAAATAGAAAAACAGCTTGCACAAGACATCAAAAATGGAAAACTTGTTGCATAGAATAAGTTTCGAAATCAACAAGTCTGCTAAGCTTCAGATACAAAACCTTTATACAATTGTATCAAATTGTCGTTTGTATACCAAGCATAAACTCCGCGACCTTGCGGTCTTACAAACTTCAACTTTCGCTTTCCAAAATTCCCTGAGCAGCGACAAACCCTGTTGACCAGCAGTTCTGAAGATTAAATCCTCCGCAAAATCCGTCTATATCAAGAACTTCGCCGCAAAAATACAAACCTTTAACAAGCTTTGATTCCATTGTTTTGGAATTGACCTCATCAAGCGATATCCCGCCGCAAGTCACGACTTCACCGCCTTTTGATGTACAGGTTGCAGTAATTTCAAAATTTATGAGCTGTTTTAAAATCTCATCTCTTACTTTGCCGTTGATTGTTGAGCCTTTCAAATCTTCCTCAAGCCCCAACATCTTCAAAATATAAACAGACAAAGCTTTCGGCACAAAATCCGATAAAATATTTTTTATGCTCTTGTGCGGATTTTCATTCAAAGCAGCTTGCAAATCAATTTCACCGGTAAAATCAAGAGTTATTTTGTACGGGAATTTCTCACGCGCCATTATTGACGAAATCGTATAAATCAAAGGTCCCGAAACCCCTTCGTGCGTAAAAAGCAAATCCCCGCGCAAGGAATTTTTGCCAAACGAAGCTGAAACATTTTTAACAGATACGCCTGCAATGTCAGAAAAATTTTCAAAAGTTTTCAAACCCGTAAGCGCAGGAACAGGCGGTAATATTGTATGTCCGAAGCTTTTCAGGATTTCAAAAGCCGAATGCCCGCCTATTGCAACAACAACTTTTTCAAAAAAATAAGCTCCCCTTTCAGTTTTCACTTCAAACCCGCCGTTACAGGTTTTTATTCCAGTTACACATTCGTTATTAATCCGCACACCGCTGATTGCATCAAGCATTGCACGCCGAACCTCAGCTGAACTGTTGGAGTCCGGGAAAATCCGCAAATCCTCTTGAACATAAGTTTTAACACCGATTTTCTCAAAGAATTCAAGAGTTTCAGAAGTGCCAAACTTTGAAAAAACAGAATACAAAAACTTTTCGCCGCGCCGATAGTTTGCCGCAAGTTCACGCAAATCAAACTCGGCATGTGCAAGATTACAGCGGCCACCGCCCGTCGGCAAAAGAGTTTTCAAAGGTGAATTTTTCTCAAAAATAACAGGAAAAATACCCTTTTGTTTCAAGAAATAAGCACAAATACATCCTGCCGGCCCGCCTCCAATTATTGCAATTTTAGATTTCAACACGGGTGCCATATAAAAATACCATTTCGGGATTTTCCAAATCGCTGTGCAAATCCATTATGGATTTGTGCAAAACAGGATGGATATAATCAGGAATTAATTCCAAAAGCGGCACCAGTGTAAATGCACGCAAATGCACGTATTTATGCGGAATTGTCAAATCTTCGTCCTGAATTATTTCGTTTCCATAGAACAAAATATCAATATCAATCGTTCTATCTTCGTAATTACCTGGTTTTGCAGGTTTTCTTCCGAGCTGCGCCTCAATACGTTTGCATTCATTAAGAAGTTCACGCGGCGAAAGCTGAGTTTTAATTTCTACAACAGCATTCACAAACCAAGTTTCAGAATTCATATTCCATGGTTCGGTTTCATAAAAGGCGGAAGTACGGATTATGCTGACTTTTTCACAGGCTCCCAAAAGACTTGTCGCCTGCTGAACATAACCAATACGGTCACCTTTATTTGAACCTAAACTTAAGTAAACGATTGCCATACCAATATTTTATAGATTTTAAACTATAATGTCAACAGAAATTTATAAACTACGGCAGGCAATCCCAGTAAGTTTTCCCAACACCATCCGGACATTCATTTCTAAGTGCATAATACGAACATCCCAATCCATTTCCGGCAGTTGATATTTTTACAGAGCAGGGGCGGTTATCTGTTTCGGCAAACTGGCTGTCTGGATCTATTTTTCCGCTTCCAGGTTTTTGTCCTGTCAGCATGTCTTGGTTTACATCAACTCTAAACATAAAGATATCATGCCCGAATGCATTTGGCCCGTTAACCGGTCCATTAACATCAACTGTAACAGAGATTGTACCTGACCATATACGTGTACATATAGAAGATCCGTCCGGAAGAACTTTCTTCGGGATACAGGTAATACCATTCATAATAGAGTCGCCTTTTCCACTGTAAGGAACAGCCTTTGTTCTGTTATAATTAAGAGGTAGTTTTTTATAATCTCGCGTTTCAACAACATTTAGCTGCTTGTAAAACTCATTTATAAACATTTCAGAATTAACATACTCCTTACCGTTATAAGTTGCAAACGAGCGGTGAAGGTTATCCACTCCAAGAGCAAACTTTGTCATCAAAAGTGCCTGAGCAGCATTGCTGTAACACTTTTTAAAGCGGGTTTCTAATATTTTCGTCTCACGACTATGGATAATAGTAGGCAGGGTCATGGCTGCTATTATTCCAATAATACCAAGTGTGATAAGAACTTCCGCCATAGTAAAGGCTTTTGTATAACTATGCATATTGAAATCTCCTATATTTTTAACCTAGCGTGGACATAATTATGTCCATATGCTGATTATAAAATATATCATGAAAATATGCAAGCAAAAGACAAAAAGCAGGAATTTATACAGGCTTTTGGCAGGGTAATAAAAAAATTACGGGAAGAAAGCAAACGTTCAGCCCGCTCTATTTCTTATGAAATAAATCTTTCAAAAACAACACTTCTCCTTGCAGAAACAGGAAAGTTAGATCCACAAATTACAACTTTCTGCAAAATATCAGAAGCATTCTACATTCCACCAGACAAACTTCTCAAAATGGTGTACGAAGAATTGCCCAAAGATTGGACTATTGTAGATTAAATTCAAACTTTCAGCTTTTCAATAACAGCTTTCAAAGCACCGACAACTGTCAAAATATCGCGTTCTGAGACAAATCCCAGAGTTCCGATACGAAAAATCTTGTCTTTCAAATCGTTCTGACCGTTTGCAACGATAATATCATAATCATCCTTTAATATTCGTCTGATATCAGGAACTGAAACGCCCTCAGGCGGATAAACTGAAGTAACGGCATAACTAGCTTTACTATCATCTTCTACAAAAAGCTTCAAGCCCATTTGCCGTAAAGAATTTCTTAAAAGCATCGCATTTGACTTGTGGCGCGCCAAAACATTTTCCAAACCTTCTTCTTTAAGCATTTTCAATGCAGAATGAAGCGCAATAACTAGATTTACTGCCGGCGTGTACGGCGTTGTATGCTGAGCCAGCGATTTTTTGTAAGCACTCCAGTTAAAATAAAATCCCGGGTATTTGCACTGTTTATGAACTTCAAAAGCTTTGTCGCTAGCTGTTAAAAACGCAAGCCCTGGCGGAATCATGAAACCTTTTTGCGAACCAGAGACAAGAACATCAATTTTCCACTCATCAGGCTTAATATCAATAGCCCCAACGCTTGTAACCCCGTCAACAACGGAAAGCGCACCATGTTCACTTATAATTTTGCAAAGCGCCTTAACATCGTTAACCGCGCCGGTTGAAGTTTCGGATTGGGTCAGAGTTACGATTTTAATTTCTTTATTAACATCTTCATCAAGACGCTTTTTCAAATCAGCTGGATTTATAACCTCTCCGTACGGAACAGATAGTCTTTCAGCAATTGCACCATGAGATTCCGCAATCTTTGCCCAGCGTTCGCCAAAATTTCCGATTACAAGCGAGAGAACTTTATCTCCGGGATTAACAATATTTGAAAGCGCTGCCTCCATTGCGCCTGTTCCACTTGAGGCAAAAATGAAAACATCATTTTTAGTTTGAAAAATCCATTTCAGATTTTCATTAACTTCGTCAAAGATTGCCGAGAATTCCGAACTTCTGTGCGGAACAGGCGATTTTGCCATCTCTAAAAGCACGTTTTCCGGAACAGGCGTCGGACCTGGTATCATTAACAAAGTTTTATCTTTCATTTTACCCCCTTAAACTTTTACAGAGTTATATTAACATGTTTTATAATTTTATGTATAATAGTAACGAAATGTTTATATATGGAATTTTATCAACAATAATATTTTTAACCCTTCTCCCGTTTTACTACGTCGTGCGGGTATTTCAAAAAAAATATCTCTATGGATGGCGCGAGAAGCTTGGTTTTTTGAAATCGCCGGAATTGGGCAAAAAAGTAATTATGCTGCATGGAGTTTCTGTGGGCGAAATAATCGCGCTCGAAAATCTTACAAAAAAGATTAAAGAAACTTTCCCGGACTACAAAATTGTAATTACTACCGGAACAAAGACAGGTCAGGATTTAGCACATAAAAAATATGCAGGAATTGCTGATTTTATTACATATTTTCCATTTGACATTCCGTTTGCGGTTAATTCATTTTTGAATAAAGTTCACCCGAGCGTGGTTTTGATTGCAGAAACCGAACTCTGGCCGAATTTTGCATACTATTGCAAAAAGAAAGATATTCCGCTCCTTGTAATCAACGGCCGCATAAGCGACAGCACTTTTAATGCTTACAGAAGATTAAAATTCTTATTCAAGCATATTTTGAACAATTACATAGGACTTTTAACGCAAAGCGTTGAAGACCGCGAAAAATTTATCGCAATCGGTGCAAATCCAGAAACTACAGAATTCATGGGCAATTTAAAGTTTGATATTAAAAAGCTCGATGTTTCAATTGACATCGGAAAAGGCGAAAACAAGCTTATAATTGCAGGAAGCACACACAAAGGCGAAGACGAAATCGTTTTGGAAGCTTTTAAAAACGTAAAAGATAAAGTCAGTAATGCAAAACTTCTTCTTGCGTCGCGCCACATGGAAAGATTACCTGACATTGTTGAACTTGTCAAAAGTACAGGGCTTTCTTACGGATTTCGTTCTAAAGGCGATACCTTTGCTGACAAAGATATAATTCTCCTTGATACAATGGGAGAACTTGGTAAAATGTATGCGATTTGCGATTTTGCATTTATCGGCGGCAGCTTCAACAAGACCGGCGGTCATAACCCGCTTGAAGCAGCAGTTTACAACAAGCCTGTGATAACAGGCCCGTGTATTCACAATTTTAAAGACATTTACGGCATTTTAACTCATACAAATGCAGGAAAATTAGTCAAAACTCCTCAAGAACTTGAAAGCCACATGCTTAAACTTTTAACGGACAAAGAATTCTACAAATCCGCTCAGAATGACTGTTTCAAGGTTTTCGAAAGCCAAAAGGGTGCTCTTGACTTTGTAATAGGCAAACTGCGACAAATTCTTTAGTTTAAATATTTATCGATAATTAGAAAGCCCGTAAAATCGGGCATTCTTTCGTATTACAATTCTAATATGTAACGAAATATTACGAAAAAGAGAAAAAAAATTAAAGAAAATAGTTCTTTATGCCGTACCTCATGACAAGGAAATGAAATGAAAGGAAATTAGTCATGGGTATGGCAGCATCTCAAGCTCGCTTCCTGGGCTTGACAGCTAGAAAAACTAATACCGAATATGAAGGACAGCAGGTCAACCA
>QAMI01000067.1:0-11814 GCA_003150395.1 Candidatus Gastranaerophilales bacterium
CGCAGATAAAACAGGATGTTTTTTTATAGATATTAATTCTGTAGCAAAAGTTTCCCCTTCTGACGGACTTCATTATTCAGCAACTGAGCATGAAAAAATCGCTCATAAAATATTTAAAATTTTATCATTATTATTTAAAGATTTTTAAAATAATACTTTCGGCTATGGACTAAAAATTTTTTTGTGCTAAAAATAAATTATCTCTTTTAATGTTTATTTTTTGTTTCCTTGGGAGAAATGATGAATAAATGTAACAGTTTGTGAAAAATTTTTGTAAAAACGCAAAAATATTTTTTCACGATTTATAGAATATTGACAATCATTAGTAAAAGTGAGGCAATTTATGAGTGTGGTGAAAAAAATTTCGTTTGGAAATGGTCAACTTAATCAGTTTATGTTTGCGCCGAGTTCGGCAAATGTTATCAATCGTCAGGAAGTGTCAAGCAAACAAAATTCAGACAGTGTAAAAAGTGCTAAAACTATGAGTTATGTTAGTGCTGCAACTGCCTTGGCTTCATTAGGAGTGGCTGGGTTTGCCATTGTTAAATCAATTAAAAAGCCAAAGAATATAGAAGTCTTGACAAAAGAGGGTGTCGCAGAAATGATTAATCCAATAAGAGAATCTGTAGGCAAACTTGCAGGAGACTTTAAAAATACCGCAGAGGGCTTCACTAACTTCGAAAATAAAATGGCAGGAGAAGTCTCAAATGTTCATGACCGTATAAACAAGCTTGGAGGCGAGGCCAGCGGCATGGTTGAAAATGCCAAACGTGAACTTTCAGAGCAGATAACCGGTGTTGCAAGATATGCAGCATCTCAAGGTCCTGATGGTTTTTATACATGTGATGTCAAAGTGAATGGAGTTCCGCTTAAACTTGCAAATGTTTATAGTGAGATTTACGGTGAAAAAGCCAGAATGCTTGAGAAAGATCTTCAATCAGAAGCAGCAAAACGTATTTTGGGTCTTGTTGACCGCTCAAATAAAACTCCACCAGAAGTAGTCACTGTTCGTATGCCTACTGCTGAAATCCGTCCGTTTACTTCAACCGGCGGTATGTCAATCGTTCCGAAAGAATTGATTACAAATATTGCCGGGCTTTTAAATACAAAGCAAAAAGCTAACTTGCTCCTTGATACTCCGCTTTATGTCGGCAATGTTTCTAATAATCAATTTTATAGAACAGAAAGAGTCTTTGATGAAAACGGTAAACCAACTGAATCATTTAAGTATATTAAAAATGCCTTTAACAGCGAGAAAAAAGTTTGGGAAGAATCAACTATGACAACTATAGAAAAAATCGATTCTATGAGGCTTCCTATTTACACTGATAAAGCTAGAAATATGGAAAATGTTGATTTATATCTTTCAGATGAACTTAAATCAAATATTGACTTTAAGCTTTTAGCTGCAAGATTAAATTCCGATGTTCTTGAAGAAATTGAAAAGTCTGTTAATGCAAATAAATTCTGGGAAAACGATATATTGAAAATCTCTAAAGATCCAGATACTGGAGAATATGTTGCTCAGGCAAAATATAAGGCTGTTTTCTATGACTCGCCAAAATTTGATTTGGCAGGACGTACAAATGAAAAGCCGACTATTTATAAGAACGATGCTATTGAAACCGGCGAAACGGAAAGATTTATCTATTTTGCCAAATTCTTCTCCGAACATTTGATGAATGGTGATAATTCAAAAGCTAAACTTGGAGCAGATTTGATTATTGGTAATGACTGGCATACTGGCCCGATTTCTGCAATTCTGCGACAGCTTACAACAACAAGAAAATATTACGGAATGGATCCTGTAAAGGCAGATCGTCTCCATGATATTCCGATAATTACAATTATGCATAATGCCGGTTTGGCTGGAAATACATGGCATTCTCATTCTAAATTGTTAAATATTATGTTCGGCGAGCATGCAACAAAAATCGTTACAAATTCATTTATGCCAAATACTTTTGTCCAAGACAGCGTTAAAGGTCTTCCGAGTGAGCTGTTAAACGGTTTATTTACAGGAGATAATGTTAACCCGCAGATGATGGCTGCTGCGTATTCTGACATTCTTGTTCCTGTTTCCAAAAAATATGGAGATGAAATGGCTTCTCATAGTGAATATGGCAAAGCTTGTCATGAAATTTTCAAAATTCGTGCCAGAAAGTTTGAATTTGCAGATGAGTTTACATTGAAAGTTATTGCTAAAAACAACGGATTAAATCAAGAAACTCTTTCTTCACAGCCTACAATGGTAGGTGTTCCAAATGGGTGTGATCCGGTTAATAATACTCTGGTAGCAAAGCAGGCCAGAAACCTTGAAGAATATTTGGGTCTTGAAAAAAATTCTATTTGGACATTAAAAGATGGTGGCAATAATGTTTCAAAATGGCACCGCCATAATAAAGACGTATATTTGGGTAAAGTTATTAATGATATAAATATTGCCCGTACCTCAAATGGGGTTAACAATCCGATGAACATTTACATGCCAGAAATTACAGATTTGACAGGAGTTACCGCAGATACACCTGTATTCTCATCTGCAGGACGTTTTTCTGACCAAAAAGGGTTAGAAATTTTTGCAGAAGGTATAAAGGAATTTTATAAAAGCTATAAAGATACAGATTATCCGGTATTTTATATTCAAGGGCGCGGTGACAGGAAGTTTATTCAGCCGTTGCTTGATTTAAAATCCGAACTTTACAAAACAAATCCTGATGCTGCAAAGCGCATAGTTATTGCGGATTTATTTGATGAAAAAGGGCGTTATGATGGATGCAAGTTGATGTCTGACTTTACAATTATGTCAAGCTGGTTTGAACCTTGCGGGCTTGTTCATAAAGAAAATGCCAAGTTCAGCGGAGCAATTCCTATCTGCTTGGATGTCGGCGGTCTTTCAGCAGGTCTTACTAATAATGTTAACGCATTGATTCTTGATTTCACACCTCGTTATATGCAAGATGCTCTGGAACATAATGGAAAATCCTTATCTGGCGGTATGCTGAGAGCTTGTGAATGGATGAAAGATAAAGCTGGATTTGCCAAAGCTCTTGAATCTTCACAAAGAACAGATCACAGCTGGCTTGCTATTGGCGGTCCTATGGATCAATATGGTAAAATATTGGTTGATATGAAAGTCTTTAAACCAGAAGTTCTTGACATTCCGGCAAAAGCCACAGCATGAACCTAAAAGTGTGTTGGTAAAACGTCAGATGCTTCATAGTTAACTTTTATCACATTTTAAACAAAAGGAGTATATTTTATACTCCTTTTTTGTATAATTAATCTTGTAGACAATAGTTGAGGCTTTATGGAAAGATTTTTTGGGATTTTTGGTATAATTTTTATATTTTTGATTGCTTTTTTGATGTCTAACAACCGGAAAGCTATTAATTACAAAACCGTTATCACAGGATTTTTATTGCAAATAGGTTTTGCAATATTTATATTTAAAGTTCCGCTTGGAAGAACAATTTTCCTTAACCTTGGATTATTTATTACTAAAATTCTTGATTTTGCAAAAGAGGGCGGTAACTTTGTTTTTGGCCCGTTGATGAACTCTGAAAAATTGAGTACTGTTTTTGGTACGGGCGCGCAAGTTTTTGCATTGCAGTTAATTGCATCCTTAATTTTTATGATGATTCTTGTGAATATTCTATACTATTACGGAATAATGCAAAGAATCGTGCCGATTCTGGGTAAAGCAATGAATAAGTTAATGTCTGTAAGCGGTGCAGAAGCTTTGTCAAATGTCGCAAGTGCTTTTGTCGGACAAATTGCTGCTCAAATTATGATAAGACCTTACCTTGCAAAACTTACACGCTCTGAACTTTTAGCATCTATGTCAGGAAGTATGGCTTGTATTTCAGCGGCAACAATGCCGATATATATAGGATTGGGAATTCCGGCTCAATATCTGCTTGCCGCCTCTATAATGGCGGCTCCGGGTGCGCTTGTTATGTCTAAAATAGTTTATCCTGAAACCGGAACTCCGGAAACCAGCGAGGATATTAAAATTCATTTCAGCAAACGCCGCAGACCTTATACAAACCTTTTTGATGCAATTTCTCAAGGTGCATCAGAAGGCATGAAAGTTGCAATTAATGTAGTTGCAATGATTTTGGCACTTGTTGCACTCGTGGCTTTTGTTGATTGGGTTCTTGGAGGGCTTGGAAATTTCATTGTAAATTATGCGCATATAAATTTTGCTTCATTTGATTTAAGCCAGCTTTCACTGAAAATGATTTTAGGAAAAATCTTTGCAATTTTTGCTTATCTTATGGGAGTTCCCGGAAATGAGGTTACTACTGTCGGAAGTCTTATGGGTACAAAACTTGTCTTAAATGAAATGGTTGCTTATGTTGATTTAACGTCACTTCCTCAAATGCTCTCAGAAAAAAGTTTTGTTATTGCGTGTGTTGCGCTTTGTAGTTTTGGAAACTTCGGTTCAATTGCAATTCAATTAGGCGGTATCGGAGAACTTGCGCCGAACCAGAGAAAAAATCTTGCAAGATTAGGTGTAAGAGCGCTGATTTGCGGGACTTTAACAGGATATATGTCGGCAGCAATCGCGGGTATTCTTTTGAATTAAAATTCTATATTTTACAAAATTTTTCAATAAAAAAAGAGGTTTTAAACCTCTTTTTTTATAAAGTTTTTCCAGTTTTCGTCCAAGTTTTTGATAAACCTGTGCGCATCAATGACATCATCGAAACTTATAGGGTCAGGCCCTTCTACAATATCCAGCGGAAGTTTGTTTTCTTCTTTGACTTCGAAATCTGAAAATCCCAAAAATGCAACTCCGTAATTTTTTCCGCAATGCCGGCATTGCAGATTGGTAACCAGAAGTCCGTTTTCTTCGCGTTTAATTGTTATGGAATCCTCGTCGAATTCGTGTTTACAAATCGAGCAGCAAAGGTTTTTAAACAGTATCCCCAATTTCTTTTTCATTTTTTCCTCTTTTCTATTATACAAAAAATTCTGATTTTATTTGTAAAATTATGTTACATTTTACTTACATGTGGGCATAATATACATGTGTAAGCTATAGGAGAGTTTATATGGAAGCTATTAATTTAATCTTATTTGGTTTTATCGTCTACACTGCATTAATCGTAGTTCCGAGCATCTGGGAAGAACTCACTACTGAAGGTTAATTACAGAATTTTCGATAAGTGAACCTTTTACAATTTAACAGACGTTGTGTGTGAGGAAAAGTTTCTTTAAAATTTTTTAATCGCCGTTTAATGATGTTTAGGGCTTTATAAGTGTATAAATTACGTTAAATCTTTAACGCAATCATATAGTTATGCTTTTCACCTCCAAAATTCGCCTTTTTGATTGTTCAGGAAGGCGTTTTTTCTTATATTTTATATTGTCATTTTAATCCTAATATGCTATATTATAGTAGTGTTAATTTATAAAAAAGGAGGGTTTTAATGACTAAAAAGCTTGCTATGATTGACTTTGCGGGGGGGGGGGGCATCCGCTAACAGCACTACTCACTGGTTTTTATGCATCTTGCGTATTGCTCAAAATAATGATAGAATGTTTAATATATTTGGTTGTGGAAAGGGCAATATGAAAAAAGGTTTTACATTAGCGGAAGTTTTAATTACCTTGGGGATTATCGGTATAGTTGCAGCTATGACTTTGCCAACAGTTATAAAAAATAATCAGCGCAAGGAGGCAGAAGCAAAACTAAAGAAAGCTTATTCTGCAATTTCTCAAGCTTTTTTAGCTGCGCAGGCAAAACACGGTGAAGCTAAAGACTGGCAATGGGATGATGCAGAATTTGTTTTGTCACATTACATTGCACCTGAAATTAAAGGTGCTAAGCTTTATCCTTCAGGAAAAAGCGGTGTTAATGTTATGTGCTTTGAAGATAAATTCAGTTCAACAACACAGCATGGTAACCACAAAAACAGGCAGTATGTTTGGATGACAGGAGTTGGGATCTCAACACCTTTCTCTTCTAAAACCGCCTCGTTAAAGATGATTGATGGTACTTGTTTAGGGTTAACCCCAGATAACGGATTTGGACCTGATAAAAAACTATTATCAATCGATATTAACGGTAACATGATTGGGCCAAATACTGCAGGATATGACTTATTCTTTTTTGTTGTAAAAGATAACCAAATTCTTCCATTTGGATATAATTGGAAACTTGAAGATTTGGCAAATCAAAGTAAAGGCAACAGCTGTAATAGAAAAGCCGGTTCTAGCGGGCTTGTATGTGCCGCAAAAGTTATGGCGGACGGTTGGGAAATCCGGTATTGGTAATAGTTTATTCAATAATGATTTCTATGATATGGGAATGCTTACGCTTTTCCAACCTACAAACGCAACATAAGTTGTGTTGCAAATACTATTTTTCGTTGCGTCATTGCTTCGCATCCGCTAGCAATGACGTTCATTTGCTTGTTCGCTAGAGATCTCGCAATAACAACTTCCGTCTATATAAAATTTGTTGTTATTTTCGTTCTACAAATTCAAGGTCATATCCGAGAATATCTGCAATGATGTAGGCTTCGGCAAGTGTCAATCTGTTGAGCCTAAGCTTGTGAGAAATTCGCTGGAATGTATATTTTTCGCCGGTCTTTTCACTCATAAGTTCTGCCAGCTTTGTGATAGTTACACATTTTAGCGCAAGCAATGATTTGATTTTTTCTCTAATATGCATAATTTAAATTATAGATTTCTTGACTTAAATAATAAACTATGTTATTATTTGATTAAAATATTAATTAAATAATTTATATGTTAATTATTAAGTTAAGGGGGCATTATGGTTAGTAAATCCGGGTTTACTCTGGCAGAAGTACTTGTAACTCTTGGTATTATAGGAATTGTTGCAGCTATGACAATTCCAAACCTTGTTTCTAATTACAAAAAATCTGTTACTGAAAATAAATTAAAGGCGCAAGTTGCTTTGATAAGTTCTGCAATTCAAATGGCAGAGTCAAAGCATGGATTTACAGAGGAGTGGCCGGTTTGCCAGAATACTGGATCTGTCGAGTGTACTGCAAATTATTTTGATAATTATTTAGCACCTGAACTTAAGGTTTTAAACATTTGCAAGCCGAGCGTGGAAGCTTGCTGGACTCCGCCAAAAAATCTGCTCGGGAAGGTGGCATATCTAACTAATTCCGGCACAAAGCATATTTCAGCAGTGTTAGCTAATGGGAGCTCTATATACATGTGGGCCGGAATAGACAGCGGTGTTTCATCGAGCGAACATATTCAACTTTGGTTTGATATTGACGGCCCGAATAAAGGCCGCGGTATTCTGGGCAGCGATGTTTTTGGCATTATAATCAGATTTGCGAATAGCACTTCCGGTCCAAAAGGTGTTTCGATAATCGGGGCTGATTTAGATAGTGACGTATTAATAAATGACGCCTCTCAAGGCTGTTCTTCAACAGCTACAGGCTATTTGGCCGGAAGATATTGCGGTGCGTTAATTCAAGCTAACGGCTGGAAAATTCCAAAAGACTATCCCGTAAAATTTTAATATGCTCCTTTCAGGACAAATTAGGTTTGTGGATACGTTTGTTGGGCATACTTGCCCAACAAATTCCTATTCCGGCAAAATTTCTCTCAAGCACTCCAGCGCAACATCTGTTACAAAATCCATGTCTTTGCGTTCCAGAATTAATGGCGGATTAAAATAAATTACATCGCCAAGCGGCCGCAAAATAACTCCTTTTTGAAGGGCTTTTTTGTAAATTTGATATCCAGTGCGAAGTTTTCCATCAAAAGGGGCTTTTGTTTTCTTGTCTTTGACAAGCTCAATTGCGTTGATAAGCCCGATTGAGCGGATTTCGCCGACATTTTTATGATTTGAAAATTTTTCTTTGATTAAATTGTTGAAATAAATAGCATTCTCATTGGCAGTTTTTAATACTGACCCATCTTCCATAATATCTAGAACTGCATTAGCCGCTGCGCAGGCAAGAGGATTTCCGCTGTATGTATGACTGTGCATAAATGCTTTTCCTGTATTGTATTCATCGTAAAATGCATCATAAATTTTCTTTGTAGTTACAAACATTGCACAAGGCATGTAACCGCCGGTCAAACCTTTTGAAAGGCACATAATATCAGGTGAAACACCAGCATGTTCAAATGCAAACATTTTTCCGGTTCTCCCGAAGCCTGTTGCAATTTCATCCGCAATCAGGTGAACATTATATTCATCACAAAGTTCACGTAATTTTTTTAAATAAAGCGGCGGATAAATTTTCATTCCCGCAGATCCTTGCAGAAGAGGTTCAACAAGCATCGCGGCTGTTTCATTTCCATATTTTTTGAATTGTTCAGCAGCTTTTTGGGCGCATTCGCAGTTGCAGTTGTCGCGGTCTTTTCCATACGGGCAGCGGAAGCAGTCAGGGCCTTCTATTCTGATAATATCCATCAAAATTGGTTTATAAAGCTTTGTATAAAGGTCGCAGTCTCCGACGGAAAGCGCTCCGATTGTTTCGCCGTGATATGCGTCTGTAAGCGCCATGAATCTCGTTTTTTGCGGGTTTCCTGTCTGCTCATGATATTGAAAACTTACTTTCATTGCGGCTTCAATGGCAGAAGAGCCGTTGTCTGTAAAATTGAATTTGCATAAGCCCTGTGGAAGAATTCTTGAGAGTCTTTCGCACAGTCTGATTGCAGGTTTGTGAGTAAAGTTTGCAAAAATCACATGCTCAAGTCTGTCAACTTGTTTTTTGACAGCTTCGCTGATTTTTGGGTTGCAATGGCCCAGAAGATTGCACCACCAGGAACTTATGACATCAACATATCTTTTGCCTTCTGTATCATAAAGATAAACCCCTTCCCCACGTTCGATTACAATCGGGTTTAGCGTTTCATAATCCTTCATTTGTGAGCAGGGGTGCCAAATGTATTCTAAATCTTTTTCTGTCCATTTTTCCATTATTATCTCTTTCTTTTGATTTCTTTTCGCTCGATTACAGTTGTTAAATCCTTAATTTATGAAAAGATTGTTTTATCAATATTAATAGTATTATCGCCTTTTTTGAGGGTTGTAAGAACCTTAATTCCCGTTAAATTTTCAATCTGTTTTTTGTTATCTTGCTGCATAAAGTCATTTTCGTCATAGTTATTAAGAATAATTCCTCTGATATTTATGCCGTGTGCTTTGGCATACTCCACCGTCAATACTGTTGAATTTATTGTCCCAAGAGAGGCTGATGCCACAATAATTATGTCAAGGTTAAGCGTTTTTATGACGTCAGTAAGCAGCAATTCTTCACCATTACTGAGATTAAACGGGCATACAATCCCACCGGCGCCTTCAACAAGAATATAATCAAATTCTGATGAAATCCTTTTAAAATCATTTTTTATTTTATCTAGCTTAATTGTGCGGTGTTCGATTTGCGCTGCAAGGTGCGGCGAGACAGCCGGTTTGAAAATATAGGAAACATATTCTGCTGGATTTTTTTCAATTCCGGCCTGCTTAAATACGTAATCGCAATCTCCCGGAATAATTCTGCCGTTAACTTCTTCTGCTCCGCTTAATGCCGGTTTATAATATCCGCAGTTTAGACCAGCTTCTCGCATTGTTTTTACAATCAGTGCTGAGATATAAGTTTTGCCAACATCTGTTCCTGTAGCCGTTACAAAAATCCCTTTTGTCATTCTCATCCTCTCTAAAATAAAAAATAACACCCTTAGTCTAAAACTAAAAGTGTTATTTTGCAAGTTTTTTTTACAATTACAATGCGCCGCCACTGCCGTCCTGGAAGTAATCATAGTGTCTTACGTCATCATAATTATATTCAGCTTCAACACGAGGTGCTGCAGGAGCCGTTGAACGATGTCTTAACAGAGCATCCAAATTCGGTTCAAGAGTTAATTCGAAGTGGAAACGTCCGTATTTTCTGTCAGCTTCATAAGCGTTATTGATTAGAGGATAGCCCCAGTATAGTCTTGCGCTTAAATCGCCTGGCAACTGGACTCTTAACCCCATACCTAATGACATTAAGAAGTAGCTTCCGCCATAAATATCTTCGCTTGTGTTCGGGAATACACCGGCGTGGTCTGCAAAGACTGCACCTTTAACATATTTTCCGACAAACGGAATTTTTTCGCCTGAACGAGGACTTGTGATTTCTCTAGGCATAAGCGGGAACATTAATTCAGCACTTGTGTAGTATCCGTTTTTACCCATCAATATACCTTCCGAGTAACCTCTGACTGTTGCCAAACCACCTGTCTGGAATTGGTCAAGGTAAGGAATATGTTTATTATTTGGTATAACCTGATAATTAGCTTTTAACTGACCAATAACGCCATGTGAAAAATCATGTAATCTTATTGCGCCACCGTTTATTTTTAGATAGCTAGATTGGCTGTCAAAGATTGGGAATGCCATTGATACTCCCTGGTTTGCATACCAAATACCATGTTTAGTATCTTTTCGGATATTAAAGGCTATATCAGCGCTTGTAATTTCATCAACGCCAAGATCCATCCAATCATCCAAAATACTTGTTCTTGCGCGTTTGTAATTTAAACCTGCATAACTTTTTAATTCAAATCCGGGCTTTCTTACAAGCGGTTGTGAGTAGTACAATGAATAGATATATGATTTTGATTTTAAATCTAAAGGTTCAAGCGGTCCCCATTTGATTTTTGCGAATGTAGAGGAATACATAAATCCAACACGTCCGTCTTTTTTATTAACAGGGAAGTTGTAATCAGCAAACGGGCTTATTGCACCTCCGGAGAAATATGAACCTAAAGACAAACGGTCTCTGTTATGGAACAAGCTGTCTGCATAAATCATTGCACCGCCTCTTAAACGTCCAGTTTGATATCGGCCGGCATTATCCATAATCCCAACTACATGGAATGGAATATTTTCATGCGCTGTCAACTGAATATCGGTGGTTCCTGGCTGTGTGCCTGCTGTCAGGTTTGCTGTAAGATTTACACCTTCGTTATATCTGTTAAAGTCAAGAATATCTTTTTCAAGCTCTACAATATCAAATAATTCGCCCGGCTTTTGTTCAACCCTATCTGTAATATACTTTGTTCTTGTCCATTTGTTTTGTTCAACCGAAATATTACCGACTTTACTTTCAATTAATTCAATATAAATATGTCCGTTTTCGACTGTTTGTTCTGGAAGAAATGCTTTTGCTGTTACAAAGCCTTTTTCTGCATATAAATTGTTTAACTGGTCGATAACATTTTGAATATCGCTGATAAATACATTTTTTCCAACAATGGGTTGGATTATTTGATTAACTTCTTCTTGTGAAAGAACTGATGACGGCGCAACTTCGATAGAGTTTACAAAAACCCCTTTTGTATCAATGTCTTGAACTTGTCCTTGAATAAAGTCGGAATCTGAACTTGTGCTGTTATAATTTTTTATAACCTGACCTTCGTTGCCTTCAAATTTACGATTTTCGTTATATTTGACGTAATCTTCCTGGATGCTTTTTTCATCACGTTTGTAGCGGAGCATATCTGTATCGTGTTTAATATTTCCGCCAGTTTCCATCATTATTTGGTTTATCGAAACAGGAAGGGCTCCGTCATATGCTACAGCAGGGGTAACAGATGTTAAAGCTGCAGTGCAGAATGCAGATATGCATAGAACTGCCTTTAACACATTTTTATTAATTTCCGTCTTTTTCATTATTCACCTTTATTAAGTTGATATTAAAAATTCCTGACTTTAAATTCAATACAGAAATAAAAACACTTCGTAAAAATTTTTTGCTAATAATTTTACAAAATTTAATATTTTAGCGAAATTCTTTATTCATCTGTTATTATTATATA
>QAMI01000067.1:15447-21998 GCA_003150395.1 Candidatus Gastranaerophilales bacterium
TTCAATACAGAAATAAAAACACTTCGTAAAAATTTTTTGCTAATAATTTTACAAAATTTAATATTTTAGCGAAATTCTTTATTCATCTGTTATTATTATATAGAATATTAATATCAATGTAAAGAAACTTAAATAAAGTTCACATTTTTGGTTTATGAATTTAATTAAATTTCATGCATATGATGTATAACTTTTGGACAGGTAAGGAGATTTTATGAACAAGAAAGTTAAATTTTTGACAGTTGGTTTAGCAGCTTTTGTTATTGGATTTGCAGCAAACAATTTTGCAATGTCGGATGTTCCGGCAAATTATAAAGTTGCCGTTGTAGATATTCCGCAAGTTGTCTCAAGTTCTGCTCAGGTAAAAAATCTTAAAAAGGAACAGCAGGCTAAAGCTGATGAGCTTGTTAAATTCGTAGAAAAAGCAAGAAAAGATGTCGCTGCAGTTTCTGATGAAACTAAGAAAAAAGATTTAGAAACTAAGTACACAAAAGAGCTTCAGACAAAAAAAGAAAAGATGGAAAAAGAATATTTGACAAAGTTATCAGCAATTGATGACAATATTTCAAAAACTGTCGAAACACAAGCCAAAGAAGGCGGATACAATTTGGTTTTGGCAAAAGGTGTTGTGCTTCATGGCGGTGAAGATATCACACAGGCTGTTATTAAAGCTCTTAAATAAAATTTTAATAAAAAAATCCCTTCTGAAAAGAAGGGATTTTTTTCTATCTTATTGGTTTTCCGCATTTTCCGGCGGAATATTCTTTGTTTTTGTATGTGTATTTGAAGTCAACGCACTTTCTGTTTGTACCGTTAACAGACTTTCCGCCAACTTTTATCATGCCACGGTACGGGCAGGGGGTGTAAGTCATTGCTTTGAAATCGCTTGCTCCTAATGTTACCATATCTCTATATACTTTTTGTGAAGAACCTTTACTTTCGCCAAGTTCAATACTTACGTATTCGTTAGCCAGTTGTTTTAGCTGAACTACTTTGCTCTGGCTTGTACTTGCGCTTTGTGAATTCTCCATATCAAAAGCCTGAGCCGGAATTGCTAAAATGCAGCAAAGTGCAGTTAAATATATCAGTTTCTTTTTCATTTTTTCTCCTTGTGTGTTTATAATGCTGGCTCAAAATTCATCTTGAGCCAGCAAGATGCTATTTTATGTCTTTATATGAGCCTGCAAATTTGTTTGCATAGACTGTGTGCAAAAGATCATGTGCTTTATGTGAATTCGGGTGTTCTAAAAATTCTTGATAAAGCTTTTGGATTGACGGATTCATATGAGATTTACGTTCCGGAAGTTCAGAATCTTCTTTGTAAAGCCCCTGTGCGCGTTCTTCTTTAATGCGTGAGTCATTGCAGCTTATTGGCTGGCCGCCGCCGTTTATGCAGCCGCCAGGGCAAGCCATAACTTCAAGCATTTGGAAAGGCGCTTTGCCATCTTTGATTTCTTGAATTGATTTTTCAGCCTCTTTTAGAGTAGAAACCACACGTACTACAAGTTTGGTTCCTTTAATATCAATTTCAACATCACGAGAGCGGTTTGATGTTCCGCGAAGCGGGTTAAAATTAACATCTGACAGCGGCTCACCTGTGGCAAATTCATAAGCTGTTCTGACAGCTGCCTCTGCAACTCCGCCTGAGGCTCCGAATATTGTACCGGCGCCTGTATATTCGCCAAACGGGCTGTCTGAGTCTTCACCTTCAAGTGCATTAAAGTTAATGCCGGCTTCTTTAATCATGCGTCCGAGTTCCTGTGTCGTTAGTACAAAATCAGTATCCGGGCGGCCGTTGTGTGTAAGTTCCGGTCGTTTGCATTCGTACTTCTTTGCCGTGCAGGGCATAATTCCGACAATTACCAGATTCTCTCTTTCAATGTTAAAGTATTTGGGCATAAGTTCTGCCAAAACCGGAGAAAGCATTGACATCGGAGATTTGCAGCTTGAAAGATGGTGAAGCATATCCGGATGATGTTCTTCCAGATATTTTACCCATGCCGGACAGCACGATGTAAACAGTGGAAGGTTTTGACCTGACTTCAGTCTTTCTAAAAATTCGGTTGCTTCTTCCATAATAGTTAAATCAGCACTGAAATTTGTATCAAATATATAGTTAAATCCGATTTTTCTAAGTGCGGCATTCATTTTTTTTATGGAGTTTTCTCCCGGCTCAAGGCCGAACATTTCGCCTATTGCAACGCGTGTAGCCGGAGCCATCTGAACCGCAAGTTTTTTCGTTGGATTGGTAATTTCAGTCCAAACCTTTTCAACATCGGATTTAATTGTCAAAGCGCCTGTCGGGCATACGGCAGCGCATTGACCGCAATTTACACAGTCAACCTGTCCTAGCGGTCTGCCGTTCATAGGCTGTACAACGGTTTTTGACCCTCTGTTGGCAAAGCCTAAAACTGAATGCCCTTGAAATTCTGTACACGCTCTGACACAGGCTCCGCACAAAATGCATTTATTCGGGTCGCGCACAATTGATGGTGAACTGTCGTCTATTGGAAGATATTCATCAAGCGGCTTTTCAGGATAACGAATTCTTCTGATTCCGTATTCTTCTGAATATTTTTGAAGTTCGCAGTTCCCTGACTTTTCGCAGGTTAAGCATTCTTTGTCGTGGTTTGCAAGAAGCAGTTCAAGAACTGTTTTTCTAATTCTTCTTGTTTTTTCTGTGTTAAGATGAATTTTTAATCCTGGCTCGGGAGGCATTGTGCAGGAAGATTGAATTCCGCGGCCTTCTATTTCAACAACGCACATTCTGCAAGCGCCAAAGGAGGTTAAATCCGGACGGTAGCAGAATGTTGGGACATTCATTCCTGCTTTTCTGATTACTTCAAGCAGGTTGGGCTCATCTGTGAATTCAACTTCTTTTCCGTCTATGAATAATGTTTTTTTATCAGTCATTTTTTATTCCTTTATAATTTGTCGTTAAGACTATTAGACGTTAAGACGATAAGTTCATTTCGTATTTAATCATAAATATAAGAGATTATTTATTTTTAAAGAACTTAACGTCCTATCGCCTTTATTCCAATACTATCGCTCTGAACGGGCAGGCTGCAAAACAAGCTTCACATTTAATACATTTTTCCTGATTAATGTGATGCGGGTTGCGGACTGTGCCTTCAATTGCCCCGACAGGACAGGTTCTTGCGCATTTTGTACAACCTTTACACAAGTCTTCATTGATGACGACTTTTTTCATTGCTGTACATACGCCTGCAGGACATTTTTTGTCTTTTATGTGGGCGATATATTCATCTCTGAAGTATTTTAATGTTGAAAGTACAGGATTTGGAGCTGTTTTCCCCAAACCGCATAGAGAACCGTCTTTTACAGTTTGGGCAAGCTCTTCCAGAATTTCTAAATCCTCCATTGTGCCTTTACCAGCTACAATTTTTTCGAGGATTTTAAGCATATTTTTTGTACCTTCACGGCAGGGAACGCATTTGCCGCAGCTTTCGTTCTGAGTAAAATTCATGAAGAACCTTGCAACTTCAACAATACAAGTCTTGTCGCTCATTACAACAAGCCCGCCTGAACCAACCATCGCACCGGCTTTTATAAGGTTGTCGTAATCCATTGGAATATCGAGGTGTTCTTCGGTTAAACATCCGCCTGACGGACCGCCGATTTGAACAGCCTTAAATTTTTTACCGTCGCGCATTCCACCGCCGATATCGAAAACTATTTCTCTTAAAGTTGTGCCCATCGGAACTTCAATTAAGCCTGTGTTATTTACGTCTCCGGTAAGAGCAAAGGTTTTTGTGCCTTTTGAAGTTTCCGTACCCATCTGTGCAAACCAGTCCGCGCCATTAAGAATAATTAACGGAACATTTGCAAGGGTTTCAACATTGTTGATAAGCGTTGGACGTCCAAAAAGCCCTTTATTTGCCGGAAATGGCGGTTTTGGTCTTGGCATTCCGCGTTCACCTTCGATTGATGCAATAAGCGCGGTTTCTTCGCCGCAGACAAACGCTCCGGCGCCTTCTTTGATATGAATTTCAAGCGAAAAATTACTTCCCATAATGTTTTTGCCTAAGAAATTTCTTTCTTCTGCATCTGCAATAGCTTTTCTCAGGCGTTTAATTGCAAGCGGATATTCAGCACGGACGTAAATATAACCTTCATCAGCGCCGATTGCAAAGGCCGCAATAGCCATACCTTCAAGAAGTTTATGCGGGTCGCCTTCCATAACACTTCTGTCCATGAATGCACCCGGGTCGCCTTCGTCACCGTTACAAACAATATATGATTTTCCGCCTTTATTTGCGGCTGTAAATCTCCACTTTCTGCCGGTCGGGAAACCGCCGCCGCCGCGTCCTCGAAGTCCGGATTGTTCAATTACATCTATTACTCCGTCCGGATTGTTCTCCTGCAGGACTTTCGCTAAAGCTTCGTAACCTCTGACTGCAATTGCTTCATCAATACATTCAGCATTAATATTTCCGCAATTTTTCAATGCTGTTCGGGTTTGTTTTGCGTAAAAATTGATGTGTTCGTCATCCTGAACATGTTCGCGTGTTTTCGGGTCAACGTAAAGCAGGCGTTCAACCGGCTGATTGTTTTTCAAGTGGCTTTCGTAAATTTCTTCAACGTCTTTTTCTTTGACTTTTACATACGTAACGTGTTTGTCGGGAATTACAACAAGCACGCCCTGTTCGCAAAAACCGTGGCAGCCTGTCGGAACTATTGTTATTTTGTCATAATCGCTTAGAACCGACACATCCGCACCGAGTTCTTTGAACTTTTCTATAACTTTCAAAGCTCCGTTTGCGACGCAACCCGTTCCGGCACATACTAAAACTCGTAAGCCTTGTTGTGTTAAGTTTTCTTGAGCTTTTCTTTGTTCTTCTTTTATATCAATATTTAATGCTGTTTGCTCCATTAGTTTTCCTCCTTCATAAGCGTATCCAAGACTATCGAAATAGCATCGGAGGTCATTTGCGGATAAACTTTATCATTAATTACAACAACCGGAGCCAGTCCGCATGCGCCGAGACAGCTTACTGTTTCGAGTGAGAAAAGCCCGTTATCGCTTGTTAATTGACCTTCTTTCATGTTTAATTTCGCTCTGATGGCATTCAATACCGGCATTGAACCTCGTACGTGGCAGGCTGTTCCGTCGCATACTTTAATTTCAAACTTACCTTTCGGCTCCAGTGAAAATTGTGCGTAAAATGTGGCAACACCAAAAACTGTTGCAGGTGACAAGCCTTCGACTTTTGTACCGATATAAATCATTGCTTCTTCCGGAAGATATCTGTATACTTCCTGAACTTTTTGCAGCATTGCAATCAGATTAGACTTTTTACCTCCGCATTCGGAGATTATTTGGTCTAATTTTGATGTAGCAATACCATGAGGATTTTCTACACTCATATTTTAGAACTCCTATTGTGATTTACTATTAACCCCGATTATTAGCATAATCTTAAGAAAATTATCGCACATCAAGCTCTAAAAAGCAAGTTTTATAAAGCTATTTCAGGCGTTTGTTGTAGATGTAAGATAAATATCAAGCTGGTAAATTTTATATATTTTTAGCACAATACTCTTTAATCGGGCAGATGTCGCATTGTGGTTTTATTGGTCTGCATACATTTTGACCATGAGTAACTAAAAGAGTGTTTATATCAAGCCAGTATTTTACAGGAAGTTTTTTCCTTAATGCGAACTCTGTTTCTTCGGGATTTTTGGTTTTCACGTACCCGAGACGGTTGCAAATTCTGTGAACATGAACGTCAACACAGATTGCAGGAATTCCAAATCCTTTTGCAAGTACAAGATTTGCTGTTTTGCGTCCGACCCCGTTAAATTTTATCAAATCTTCTATTGTATCAGGAATTTTATTATCAAGTTCTTCGACTATTATTCTGGAAAGCTCAATGATTTGTTTTGCTTTGTTTTTATAAAAACCTACCGGATAAATAGCTTTGGCCAGCCTCTCAATGTCGCAGTATGCAAAATCTTTTGGTTCTTTACCGATTTCAAGCATCCTTAAAGTTGCAGGATAAGTCGTCAGGTCATTAGTTCTTAAACTTAAAATGCAGGCTATCAATACAAGGTATGGATTTTTAAATTCCTCCATAAGCTGAACAAATTCTCTACGCGGCTGTTTTGCATCTTTTAGTTTTTGAACTATTTCGTCTATCATAAGCCAATTTTAATCTTAACAAATCAGATATTCAACAATACTTGCAAAATTGTAAAAAATGGTTTATAATCGCAAGTGTAAAAAGTTAAAGGAGCTGAAAATATGAATATAACTGGATTTAACGGGGGGGGGGGCACCCGCAAAATAAGCTCCTAAAGGGTTTTGTAAATGTTTTTGGCAATAACGCCGTTGCTTTTACCATGTCAGAAGTTTTGATAACTCTCGGTATAATTGGCATTATTGCAGCCATGACCTTGCCAGGATTAATAGGCAAATATCAGTTCAAAGCTTGGGAAGTTGGTTTAAAAAAACAGTATTCACTTCTTCAAAATGCGATTAATCTGGCGGTAAACGATGAAGGTATTCAGGCATGCTATACCTATTT
>QAMI01000019.1:0-21025 GCA_003150395.1 Candidatus Gastranaerophilales bacterium
AAAATGCCTCCAAATATCAAACAGCTTTCAGTTGCTCCTCTTTTGGGTCAGGCAATTTCAAGAATCCATGACGGTGAAAGCGTAAGTTCGCTTTTTGGTTTTGAAAAAGATATTCAAGTAAGTTAGAAACAAATAAAAAGGAAGATGAAAAAGTATGCCGCTTATAAAGCGGCATTTTTTTACTTTTTCTCAACTTATTTACTTATTTATTAAACCTTCTTCTTTTGACGGAGACATTTTATCTGCAAGCAGCCCTAGCACTCCTAACGCCGCAAGAGCAAGGCCTATAAAGGAAACAACTTTTAAAGTCGAAATACTTTTTATATTTTTTTCTTTAACTTGTGCCCATTGTTTTTGAAAGAATAGTTCATCTGCATTCTTATAAAAAATCTTTTCTATTAATTCATCAGCTTTATCATTAAAGTTTTGTTTAATAACTGTCTTCAAATCTCCTACGGATTTTTCATAAGCTTGAACCGGTGAATAATTTTCTCTTAAAGCTTCACCAAAACAACCTAAAGGTGCGTCTGTTCCAAAAAGAATACGATCTGTTGCATTACGTTTTTGAAGTTCTTTTATAAGTGTGACAACGCTGGGTTGTTCACTGCTGCTTAACCCGTTTGCACCCCAATCAACCCAAGACAAATCAACATAAAGCTTTGCATCGTTGTTGTCTATTGATTTTAACAGAACTTCAATGGCGTTTTGGTGCGATTTTGCATCCCCAGCTCCCATATGAGCCATTACAACCGGAACATCCGGATAAACTTTAGCAGCTCTGTAAATTGCCTCAGGTGAAGATATATTGTCCGCCACATTGCCGGTTTCATCTATGGAAACATCTGAATGAAAAACACAGGGAAGGTTATTTTTTTTTGCTACATACATATAAGCCCTATAAACATCACTGTCGGCTGGTGTTTTAAAGTTTCTCGGATGAAATTTAAGCCCAACAAATTTACCGGGATTTTCACTGATGAGCCTATTAATATTTGTTGCATTGCCATTTGTTTTAGATGGCTGACAGGCAGCAAGGGCAAAAAACTTACGGTTTTTCTCGCAGAAATCCAGCATTGCTTTATTTCCTGTCATTTCGTCTTTAAGCACGTCTTCTACAAAACAATCCAGATTTGATATTATAGCTTTTTCAACCGAATCCTTCTGCTTCACTCCCTGAACGGAAACCTCAAGCGGAGATTTTACAAATCTATCCATAAAATCATTATCAAAATTTAGGAGTTCTTTTGATTCTTGGGTTCTTTTCCAATGACCTGAATGCATATGCGAATCTATTATCGCACTGCCAAATGACACTCCCTCCACACTGTGAATCCTCATACAAATATATCTCCTATATTAACATCATTATCAGCTCTGCGCTTGATAACATATTCTCCCAATCTTGAGTAGCCGACTTCATATGCGGCTCTTTGACAAATCTTTGCGTTATCTTCTTCACCGCGTTTACGTGCTACTTCTGCCAACCTGTGGAATAATCTTTGAATTTCATTTATATATTTATCTTTATCAGACTCAGAAAAGCTTAATCTGTAATTTTTACATACATTGTTTAAGTAAAAATTATAAAGTCCGTTAGCTTCATCATAATTGCCAAGCTCAAACTTGAGATTTGCCAAATCTTTATATGCTTTCATATGCATTGAATTATTTGGGCTAAAACCATCCATATCAATATATTCTACTGCCTTTGAAAGGTATTTTACGGCATCATTAAGATTTCCGATATTTCTTTGGTCTGAAGCATTAGAAAGTAAATTTAATATGGCACTATTTAAACTCAAATTGTTGTATGCTTTTAAGTTATCTTTTATACGACGTTTATCAATATCCCGCTTGATTGCAGATAGTATTGAATAAGAGCTTCCCCACATTGCCTTAACACTTGGTCTGCCGCTGTTTTCACAATCACCTTTCGGATAAATTATTTTGTAATCTCCGTTACGTCTGAAAAAGTTTTGTAATTTATAATCTACAAAATCGCCCTTTGCAAATATTTTCTTTTCCCGCAATTCGTTTTCATCGAACAGCTTCCAGACAGGATAAAGTTTTCCTGAAAAAGACTCATCAATTCTATTTTCATGCATTGCCTGTTTAAACCTGTAGGTTTCAGCATCATCTGCAACTGCTTCGTCTACACTTAACCCGACAAATTTTGCAATATCTTTGACTTCATCATTATACGGGAATTCCTCTACCGGATACTCGTTTGTTATGGTGTCATTAAAGCTGTAGCCTTTGATTTTACCGTTTTCTCTTATTGGATAAAGGTTAAAAACTCCTCTTGCACCGTCGTTTACTGTTGTATCATAGGAAGAGTATATGTGGTCAGAAAATCCATCCATTTTTTTCAAATTTACAACGTCTGCCTTTGAAAGCGCCAGAAGATTAAAATCGTACCAGCCCTGATCTTTTATGTAATTCAGCATATTGTGGACTTTGTTATCTTCGTCATAACCGGTTGCCAGATAGTTGGTCAGTTCAGGTTTTTCACCCCTTTCACCTGCAAGCCAGTTAAGAGTTTCCTCCTGAGGGTGTCCCGCAGGAACGTACACTTTTTTACATTTTAACTTATTGATTTCTTCTATAATTCCATATGCATATTCTAGACCTAGATTTTGAGGATCCATATATTCGATATATTTACGGTATTTATCAGGTTCGGTATAAAGACGTGCCAAAAACTCAAGCAATTTTTCTTTTGAAGACTGCATAGTATGCGGTTTTAGATGAATATAATTACCCATTACCCTCTTGTACTGCTCGGCGAGGTTTTCGAGCGAAACAGGAATTATAATCGGAACCGCAACGTATGAATTTTCATCAGTAAGACCGTAATCATTTAGTCTGCGCAATTGTGTTTCTATATTTTTCAAAGGTTTATTCAAATTATATTCGTTATTTGGAGCGTCCTCAGCTCTTCGCATATGAAGTTCTATATCTTTACCTGCAGTAGTAGCAAAATGCTGCATATCTGTTGCATGGTTTCCTCCATCTACTATGTAAACAGGATATCCCATAAAGTTAATCATTTTATGGGCTGCAACAGGCTGTGAAGATTTGACAAAAACATCATTTGCCGTTTTATTAAAAAAAGGAGTTTGTACATAATTTTTTTTATTATTTTTAATATTATTGATTGAATTATTTGTCCATAGCGTAGAAATAGAACTTATTCTCATAAAAACACTCTTTCGTTTCCATTAACACCCACATATACTTAAACTCCAAAATAAAATATTTGCTAGCAAAAGGTGTGTTTTTTACAAAAACTTTACAAAACATAACAAAAACACCGGCATTTTTACCGGTGTTTATTATACTTATAAAATTATCCTATTGCGATTGTCCTGCCTGTTAAAACAGTACCATCGTCTTTATACGCCAATATCTTCTCTGAAAAATTATTTTGAAAAGGATTCAGACCGTTATAAAAAGGATTGTCCATACGGGTTTTAGACAAAAAGCTAAAACTTCCAGGGTCATAATTCTGTTCGTATCGAGCAGTTTCACTAGTTCCGGCTACCTTTGATGTATCATAGTAGTTCGTGTCATTTCCGGCTCGCTGCAAACCAATTTGTGCGTCATCACCAAGATTTATTCTGTTTACAGGAGCAATACTGCCATTATTGTATCCGCTCGACATATCCTCGACCTTTCTCTTTAAGTTTAACTATATTATGCCCGAATTCAGTAAATTCAGCACATTTAAGGTTAAATTTTTTAAAAATTCATATTCTTATATATATAAAGTATATATATTTTACATAATTGCCTTTTTGTCAGTCTACATCTTTACATTCGTTTACAAATAAGACATGCCCGTTTTTTATAAAAAATAACAATATATTAAGTTTTGTAAAGTGTAAATTCTACACTATATCAGTATTTTCAGGTTTGCTTATAAAAAGATTAAAAAGATTAGTTGACATTTTAAAACCAGTATGCAATAATAAGGACATAAGATTTAAGTGTAGTCGAAACACTAAATATAAATAGATTCATTAACCCCAAAAACATATAAACTCCTAAATAATAAACACTAAAAGAGACCATTAGGATGCAGAAAACGACCCACTCAGAAATGAGTGGTTTTTTTTGTGCTACGCACGTAGACACATTGGAACTGGATTAGGTAATTGCGCTTATCAAAACTTTCTTGAAATTTTTTGAAGTTTCATCAGGGCGCTGAGAAGGATGTTTGTTTTTTCAACTTATAAGCCGAAAGTGCCCGATATTGACATAAATACGCACGTAGACACTTTGGATATGGACTAGGTGACTGCGCTGGCAAAGACTATCTTGTAATTTTTTGAAGTTTTATCAGACAGCTCGAAAGGGCTGCGTTTCTCCAACCTTTAATCCGCAAAAATTCTCTTTTTGCACTTGCTTATATTTTATAATCTATTTCATGTTTTTTAAAAAGCTTGTTGTAAAATGAGGCATACTTTTTAATATCACTTTTTGTAAGGCACATTGGCATTTGCATATCTATTTCAGCTTCAGACCAACGTTTTGCGTTACCACGAATGTATTTTGCGATTAAAGAATTAACTTCTTTAAAATATTTCAAACTAAATCCTTTTTTTGCAATATCCTCAAGTATCTTTTCCGCTTCTTGCGGGAATGAACCGACGGAATACTCGCTTGAGGATATCTTTTTCAATGCTTTAATCAAATCTTTTTTTTCTGTTATATTCGGAGTAAGCCTGTATTTTATATGAAACGGCATTGCACTTGGAACTGATTCCATAATCATTTTCTCAATACCGTTTTCTTTCATTTGAATAATACTTGCGAGCCTAAGAAGTTCACCAAGCCCCAAACCTTGTTTACGTTTAGTTACATTCATCTCTGAACCCTCAAAAAGGTTAGGCATACAACCCATAAAATAATCATGTGTACCTAAAGGAGCCATACGCCCATCTGAAATTATAGTTATACCATTTGTTTGCTTCCATTTTGCATCTGGCATTGTCTCAAGAAAAAAAGTTTTACCTTTTGACTTTACCGGAACTCTTTTAATAAATTTCCAATTATTATAAGTATAAAACTCAAGAGTTGAGGGAAATTTTAGCTGGGGTTTTCTAAAAATATTGAACATATAAAAATTAAGACTTCTAAAAATTTATTTTTGCTATTTGAATTTTATTACAATAAGATTTCTTGTATGATTTTCGCACAAAGGTAATTCATATTCAATAATATCCGCAATTTCAAGTTTAAATTTCTTCAAAACCGCTTGAGCCTCCTGAATTTCTTCGTCAGTGCGACGGGATTTAAAAGCTATAAAATACCCGTTTTTTTCTAGCAAAGGGGCTGCATAGGAAGATATAATCTTCAACGGAGCAACCGCGCGAGAGGTTATTATATCAAACTTTCTGTCTAAATTTTCAGCACGTTCACAGATTGTATGAAGATTTTGTATATTGAGCGCAATTTTCATATTTTCGATGGCATAAATTTTTTTTCTTATGCTATCGAGCGCGAAAACCTCTATTTCGGGATACGCAAGCGCAACCGGCACTGAGGGAAAACCGCCGCCGGCGCCAATATCAAGCAAGGTTTGGCCTTGTCCGTATTTTTCAAAAACTTTTGAGATTGCAAGACTGTCAAAAATATGTTTTTCCCAGAGGAATTTTTCATCATTTTTCGAAATTAAATTGAGTTTTGAGTTTTCTTGCAAAAAAACTTTCATATAGTTTTCAAAATCTGATTTATTGAATTTCATTAAACTTACCATCCTTAATTTCATTGAATTTTTCTTCACCAAGCTGGATTTTCAAATCTTCAATCCGGCGTTCAATCTTGTTGAGATTCTTTTCACTCAAATTACCCTCTGCAATTGATTTTGCATGCAAATATTTTTTAAGCGCAACCTCAGGATTTTTTGAGGATAGATAGAAATCTCCAAGCGCGAGGGTGGAGGAAACCTTATAGAAAACTTCATTAAGCTTGCAGGCGGTTTCATATGCGCGATTGTAGAATTTGAAAGCGGTTTCAGGATTTTTACGTCTATTTAAGGAGGCAAGTTTCATGGAGGAAAGATAAATTCCGTTTAAGTTATTATTTTCTTCGTCTATTGCGAGGCTTAATTCGTAAAACTTGATTGCAGAATCTTTCGCGTCAGCATCTTCATAAATTGCGGCAAGATTTGAGTATGCACTTGAGATGAAAGGATTTTTTTCTTTTTGAATTTCTACGCAATTTTTATAGAACATTACTGCCTGTTTTGTTTCGCCTTTTTCATCGCTTGCAATTGCAAATTTATAATAAAGTTCTGCCAAAAGGGATTCATTTTCACTATTTTCGGAATATTCAAGCGCAGACTTCAGATTTTCATAAGCTTTATCAACATCATCGTCCGACAAATCTGCTAGTAAAATATAAGATTTTATGTAACTGTCAGGCTGAAGATTTTTGAGCGATACAATTTCAGTCAAAACATCTTTTGCATTTTCACGTTTGAACATCATATAATAGATATTTGCTATTTCAAACTTTATTTCAGAGAGCTTTAGAATATCTCCGGCTGAGGAATAAATTTTTGCGGCTTCCTCATAATATTTCAGAGAGTTAAACCAGTCTGAAAGCTTTGCATATGCACCTGCCAGCTTTGTATAAACGATCGGCTGAAATGTTTGAAAATCGCTGTCATTTTTCATCATTAAGCAGCGCTGGTAAATCATCACAACACGTTTAAAATTAAAATTATTTTCCTCCTGACGCGCGCGGTTGACAAGTTCAAGAATTGACATATTATTTTCTTTTTCGATTTCTTTTAGCTGCTCGTCAGTAAATGTAATAAATTCATTAATAGAATCAGCAATTTTATTCATAATACTGACTTCTTCCTCTTCGCTTTCAAAAATGAAACTAATACTGCTGATATCTTTTTTCGGTGGAATTTCAAGCGGTTCTTCTACTTTTAATGGTTCAGCAGGCTCCAAAACGTGTTTAGGTTTAATAACAGGCTTTTTAGGAAGAAACATGCTATGATATTCGATTTCCGAGCGCATTGTCGCACGAGAAATCAACAAATCTCTTTCCATCGGTTTAAGCGGAAGCTGTGTGTTATAGAGTTCAACGCAGCTTCTGTGAAGTTTAACAGCAACATTATCCGGAATTGAGTTTTCTGCAATACTTTTGTAATAATCCTTGAGATAAATCATATTTTCATCTTTTGAAAGTATCATTGCCTCAATAAAAATCTTTATTTTAATTTCATCAAATAAATTAAAAGCTTTTAACAGCTTAACACTGACAGGGTGCCTTACAACAGTTAAAAACCTGAAAAGATGACCGCTCACCGGATCTACAAGCGCAAGCGCTTCACGCAATATAAAATCATTGAAGGATAGAAAGCTTTTGCTGAACCCGCCAATGAATTCATACAAACTCAACCCTCTAATTTTAATAATTTTCACAGCAAGCGCTGTATACAAAAAATATCCGCGCGTATGCTTATAAAGTTCATCCGAAACCGGTCCGATAAGTTTTATATCGGAAGATTTAAGATATTTTTCGAAAAGATGCTTTTCTAACGCCCCAATTGAAATTTTAGTATAGTCAAAAACATTTTCAAAATCTTCATAATCAAATTTTCTTGAAATAATTACAACTTTCACACGTCCGGTCTGTGAAAGATGCTTTAAAAATCCCAAAATCTCAGGCTTGTTATTTTTTAAAACCTCTTCAAAAGAATCAAGAACAATTACAACCGGAGATGTAATCGACATAAAATATGAATTAATTTTTTGGACAAAATTTTCAGAACGCATTTTCGGTTCTTGAATAATATTTTCTGCCGCAAGCTCTTTAAATTTTTCAAAAAATGAAAGCAGGAGATCTTCAAGAATGGTTGTTTCATAACAATTGTATTTAAGAGTAATAACTTCCGTTTTTAAAAATCTCAAAAAGTAATCTACAACTGAGGATTTTCCTGTTCCTAAAAAACCGTTAACCAGCATCAGGAATTTTTCAGATTGAAAAAATTCGCTCATCTGACAAAACTGTTTAAGATTATTCTCGGCAAGAACAGAGTTCAAGAATGCGCCCGATGTGTTTAAAAAAAGTTTTTTATCTGATATTTCGTTTATGAAAAGCTGTTCCATATAAGTTAATATTAAATGATATCGGGATTTTTTGCAAATTAAATTTTACATAATTGCACAAAATATTTTTTATAGTACAATATAAGTAGTAAACTTAGGGGAAGAAGATGGAATTTTTCAGAAAACATCAAAAATTAATTATCGGTATTATTGCCGTAACTTTTATTGCCTGGACTGTAGGCTTAATGATGCTGCCTCTCATTTTCAAATAGGAAAATAAATGAATTTAACCAAAACTTTTCAAAATTTATTTATAACTATATTGATGGTGTTAATATGTTTAGCTACAGTAACACCTCAGCAGGCTTGTGCAACATCACTCGACCAGAAAAAAAGACAGACTCGAGAAAAAATTAAACGCATTCAACTCCTTGAAGGACTTGAAAAGAATAAACTTTACAAAAACCAGCAAAAGCTTGAAAACACTCATTCAACTCTTGAAAATTCAAAAGCTCAGTACAATGCCTTGCAAAATAAACTTAACCGTATGGAAATAGAATTATCCAAGGCTCAAACGGATTTTAACAATTCTGATGCTCAGCTTAAAAACAGAATTCGTCAAGTATTCAAAAACCAGAGACTTGGAATGTTTGAACTTATTCTTTCTGCAAAAGACGTAAACGCACTTCTTGATGTTGTTTATTTCGAAAGAATTATCATCAAACGTGATTACAACAAAATGGTTGAGTTGAGAGAAAAATCACAAAAACTTGCGAAAATGAAAAAAGACGTTGAAGCCCAAAAGCTTGCCCTGGCCTCAACAATTGATGATATAAATTCACAACAAAGGTCAATCAAACAAGCTATTGCTCAAAACCAGAGCATGATTAATAAGCTGAAAACCAACAAAGCATACTATCAAAAAGCCGAAAGAGAGCTTGAACGGCAATCAGAAAACCTTCAAAAAATGATAAGCAAAGGCTACAACAACTCAACAGTCAAAACAGCCTCTGGAGGATTTATGAAACCTATAGCAGGAAGAATAACATCTCCTTTTGGCTGGAGAACCCACCCGATTTTTAACAGCAAAACCTTCCACTCCGGAGTTGACATCGGCGGCCCTAACGGCGGAAGCATAAGAGCCTCAAACAGCGGTAAAGTAATTTATTCAGGCTGGTATGGAGGATACGGAAAAGTGGTTATCATAGACCACGGAGTTGTTGGAGGAAAACCAACTACAACCTTATATGCCCATATGTCGACAATTAAAGTCAGCAATGGCCAAACAGTTGCAAAAGGCCAGGTAATCGGACTTGAAGGCACAACAGGCTATTCTACAGGCCCGCACTGCCACTTTGAAGTAAGAATTAACGGAAAACCGAATAACCCGCTTCAGTTTATTTAATAAAAGGACTTAATCTTGAAAAAATTAGTAATAACAACTTTAATAACTCTAATGCTGCCAAATGCCGCATATTCTTTCACAGACATCTATCAGCATCCCTCAATCGAAAGAACAAAAGAGCAGCAGGAGCTTGAAGACATTCAACGTTTTTTCTATGAAGCCCCCTTGAATACTCGTGAAGTAATTATAAACCGCGAAGTTAAAGACCCTGAACAGTCTGAACTCTCTAATGGAATGCCTTTTGTTAAGCAAATGCGCATAAAAATAAATAACCATTTTAAGATTAAAGCACATGAAGAAATGCTTCAACAAAAAAAACTTGAAGAACAGGCGCTTAAACAACTTCTCGACGAAGACGCTGACGAAACAACTCTTGAAGATTTGCAGCACGAAAATCTTCAAAATTTAATTGATATAACAAATGCAAATTCAAAAGAAAAAAAAGAAAAAAAGAGCCTGAATATCTTTAAAAGGAATAAAAAAGAAGATAACGTCACTGAAACAAGAGAACAAAAAAATTCAAAAAAAGAGACGGCCGAAACCGAAGATGAAAATAACATAAAAATTCAAGGCGGTATTAAGCAGGTTGAAGCAGAAAAAGACGCTGTTCTTGACTGCGAAGTAGTCAACTATCTTGAAGACACCGAAGAAGTTGAAGCTTTAGGCAGACCTTCTTTAACCTTTCCGGCTCAAAATGTTACTATTATCGGCGACAGAATTACTTATAATTCTGTAAGCAATGTAATTAAAGCTTTCGACAACGTTGAGGTTGTGAAAGATGGCAACAAAATGTATGGTGATTATCTTCAAATTAATCTGAATGAAGAAAATGCATTTATTGATAAATTAAAATCAAAGCAGCCAAATATGACTATTTATGCAGAAACTGCTAATGCCTCTGACGAACTTGTAGTTCTCGAAAAAGGTAAGTTGGTTGCTGAAGATTCTTACATATTAAGACTTCAAACCCAGTTTATGAAAGTAAGAATTGATCAGATGGTAATTCCGGAAGCTGCCCAGTCTCATATGGATGACCTTGTCGGAAATACAAAAGTAAAAATCGTAGCTAAAAACTTAAAAATAAATGGTAAAGAACAACATGATGTGTTAACAGTAAAAGACGGAACAGTGCAATTTGGGGATTCAAAGATTTATGATTTCAAAAGGCTGACTGTTCATACAGATAAAAACCACAGCTACGTTGAAACAAATATTCCTGAATTCGGTTCGCGCTCAAGAATAGGTATGTTTGCCGGCCCGGGTTTTGTATTTGATGCACCTTTCGGCTCAACAGTCAAAGTGATGCCTCTGATTAACTATAAAGACGGCATAGGATTTGGCGGAGCGCTAAGGTACACGAGTGCAACCAACAGAACAGATATGATGTACGGAAGTGCCGAAAATATCTTTGTAATGCGAGGCAAACAAAAGCTTGATGACAAACTGCTTTTCCAATATGGCGTAAACTCTTATATGAACGACTGGTGGATGGGGCAGCGTATGGCAAAATATTTGGCTGAACTTGTTTATATGGACGGAACGCAAATCCCGGATTTCCTGGGCAAAAACAAACCATTAACATTCCAACAGCGACTAACTGCCGGATATATGCACGATACAGATGTCAACAGATTTGATGAAAATATTAAATCTCCGGAAATGGGCACAACCCGTTTTAAATATATGGGAAGCATTTCCCAATCATTATATTCGTATCACAACACCCCAAAAAGATTACATCTAGATGCCGGCGTAGTGCTACAGGGTAGCGCCGCCTTATATGGAACAGGAGATACGCAATTTGTCGGAAGAGTCGGTCCTGTATTACACACCCAGTATAAATACTGGATACAGGATATTGGATATTTCCTTACTGCATATGACGACCATACACCTCTACCGCGTTTTGATACATACAGATACGGTAAATCCAGTGTATTTTTACGCGAAGCTATCAGGGTGAATAAATATCTTACCGTTGCTTACGCTGCGACAATTAACCTTTCAAACGACTCTCCCAACAACAAAGAATTTCAGGAAAACGCATTTATTGTTGCTCTTGGGCCAGATGATTTTAAGGTCAGTTTTGGTTATGACTTTATGCGCCAGCAAACATATTTCACAATCGCAATGGCTTTAGATACCAAAGGCTCTTCGGTTGAATACGATAAAATGGAAATAGTTCATCCGGAAAGAGTTGGACGCGATACAAAAAAATACGTTAAACCTGTAGTTTTCCCGGAAGACAAACCAAATTTAAAACCGGCAAAACGAACCTACGCACAGGTGATAAATATTGAAGATCCAAATAGAGAACAACTTTAAAATGGAATTAAATGAATTAAAACAAACACTAATATATTATGGTAAACTCGCCGGACAAAAAAATATGACTCCAGGAATTTCCGGAAATATGTCTGCACGCTTTGGCGATAAAATTCTGATTACAACTTCAGGCTCAGCAAATGAATATCTTGAAGAGGATGAGCTTGTTTTAATTGATTTTAAAGGAAATCAGTGTGATAGCGGGAAAAAGCCTTCCAGCGAAAAAATGCTCCACGTTGAATACTACAAACAGCGTCCTGACATAAATTTCATTCTTCACATGCATTCGCCTTATTTAAGCACATTTGCAGCATGCAAAAAAGCTCTGGATGAACCTATAATGCCGGAAAATTTGTTTTATTTCGGGAAAATTCCGCTCGCCGAATACGGACTGCCAGGTTCAAACGACCTGGTTGAAAAAACCGCAAAATATTTTAAGGATTACAATGTAATCTTAATGGCAAATCACGGTATGATTTCAGCCGGAAAGACCGCAAAAGAAGCTTATCTGAATTTGGAACTAGCGGAAAGCTATGCTCAGGTGGTTTTGCAAAGCCAACTTCTCGGCGGTGCGGTATTTTTAAATGAAAAAGAAGTTGAAGAAATATATTCATTAAAAAAATAATTGTGATAAAATAGCAGTAAAAGAGGAATTATAAAAAATGTCTTTAATGTTGGAAAATAAACAGGGATTAATTGCAGGCGACGGAATTTTGCCTGTAAAAATGGCTCAATATGCGAAGGAAAACGGATTTGACGTTGTATGCATTTCGCTTGCAAAAGACAACCGTTCCAAACTAAAAAAATACTGCTCAAAAGTTTACGACTGCCATCCTGGCGAAATAAACAAAATCGAAAATATTTTGAAAACAGAAGAAATAAAACAGGCAACATTTTTAGGAAAGGTTCATAAACGCGTGCTTTTACAGCTTCATAAATTCGACTCACGCGCAATCGAACTTTTAAAAACAATTAAAAGATTAAATGATGATGAAGTTATGCTTTTAATCGTCAGAGAATTCGAAAAACTCGGAATAACCGTTCTTGACCAGACAATTTTCATCAAAAACCTTATGATTCCGGCAGGGGTTCTCGGCAAAAACAAACCGACCGAAGAACAGCTTCAGGATGTAAACTACGGCTTTTGGCTCGCCAAAGAAATGGGAAAAATCGATGTCGGCCAGTCTGTTGTGATTAAGGATAAAATGGCAATGGCCGTTGAAGCTATCGAAGGAACAGACATGTGCATTAAACGCGGTGCTAAACTTGCCAAAAAAGACGCAGTCGTTGTAAAAGTTGCAAAACCAAAACAGGACAAACGTTTTGACATTCCGGCAGTGGGTTTAAGAACTTTAAAAACAATGAAAAAATACAAAGCCGCACTTCTTGCTGTTGAAGCTGATGAAACAATTATCGTAAATCAGGAAGAAGTTATAAAATTTGCAGATGAAAATAACATTGTATTAATGGCAGTTAATTCATGAAAAAAGTTTTTATTATAACAGGCGAATATTCAGGCGACATACACGCATCAAGAGTTGCAAAACGCCTTTTTAAATTAAATCGTGAAATTGAAATTGAAGGCATTGGCGGCGAAAATTTGCAAGCAGCCGGAGTTAAACTTTTTTCCGACCATAAAAAAATGGGCGCCGTTGGTCTTTCACCGGCAATCTTGTTTAACCATATTCTTCTTGGGAAAAAGGTTTTGGATTATTTAACAAAAGAATTCAAACCGGATTTAGTTTTACTGACAGATTACGGCGCGTTCAATCTTAACATTGCAAAATTTCTCAAAAAAGCCGGTATAAAAACGTTTTATTACATTCCGCCGCAAGTCTGGGCAAGCCGCAAATGGCGGATTAACACAATCAAAAAAAATATTGATGAAGTTTTGTGCATTTTTCCGTTTGAAAAAGAAATGTATGAAAATTACGGTATCAAAACCCATTATTGCGGGCATCCGCTAGTATCGCAGCTTCCTGAAAAAGCAAACCGCGAAGAATTTTTTGCAAAATACGATTTAGATAAAAACAAAAAACTTGTGGCGATTTTTCCTGGTTCGCGAAAGTTTGAACTGGCGCAGTTAATGAATATTTTTGTAAAAACCGCAAAAAATCTTGAGCAACAACATTCAGACGTTCAGTTTGTAATATCTCATGCACCAAACCTTCCCAACAAGGTTTTTGAAAAATATTTGAAACATACAGATTACAAAGTTATAAAAGGCGACAATCAAGCCCTTTTAAGTGTATCTGATGCCTTAATCCTGGCCTCTGGCACAGTTGCTCTTGAAGCTGCAATCTACGAAACCCCGATGATAATTGCTTACCGCGGCCCATGGCTTTTCTACTTTATTTATCTTCTTGTAAGATGTATAAAAATGGTTTCGCTTCCAAATATCATTGCCGGAAAAATTGTCGTTCCTGAAATTATTCAAGGCAAAGTAAATGTAGAAAATATTTCATATGAAATTGAAAAGATTTTATATAATCAGGATTACAGAAACAATTTTGTAAAAGAGCTTTCGCAAGTAAAATCAAAGCTTTCCGACAAAATTTCCTCTGAAGAAGCCGCAATTGAAATCGGAAAAGCATTAAAAAATGTTAAATAAATTAATTTTATTTTTAACAAATAAGCAAAATTTATGCCAAAATAACGTTTATTAAAACAGGTAGATGTTTTTATGGCAGATTTAGTTGGCGTACAAAATTATAATAAAAAGAACCCCTTCGCGGATTTCAGCCTAAATCCGTCAACACAATCTTCTTTGCTTAAAAACCTCCAGCCAGCAGCCCCTGACAGCTTTGAAGCCAAACAGACAGAAGAAAAACAAACAAAAAAACTCGGTAAAACAATAGCTTTTTCAGCACTAGGTGCTGGTGCCGCAATTTTATTTTTGATGAGAGGCCTGCCGAAAAATGCCTACAAAACTATTGAAAAATGGACAGAAAAACTCGAAAATAAACTCAACAAACAACGCCAAAATGGTCAGGTCGGCAAGTTTGAAGAGTTTTATACCTTCACATTGAACAAGCTTAACAAATTTCTTGAAAAAGCAAAAAGCATTAACAATTTTGTTTCAATTAAAGACATCTCATTTGAAAAACTTATGTCAAAAACCAAAGTCACAAAAAAAATACACTCAAAAATCACGGAAGTTTATGAGAAAATAGGCCGACATACAGTCCAAAAATCTTACGACAAAGCCAAAACCCGCATAAACGGATTATTCCAAACTTTTGAAGATTACGATGAAAAGATTCTCTCAAATGTAAAAAACAAAAACGATTTAGTAGAAGGCAAAACTGTTGAAAACTGGCTTGATGACGTTGAGGATTACAAAACCCTAATCCGCCGAACCTGGAATGCAAACTGCGGCCAGCGAGCACGCGATGCAAGATTCAAGACGATGAAAGATGACGTTGCAACACTTTCAGATGATGTTTGGGAAGCAACCGTCGGAAATCTTAAAAACCTTAAACAAAAAAAGATGTATGAAACCTTTATTGCAGAAGAAATGCTTGCCGGCAAAAAACTTCGTCTTATAAACGAAACAAGACAGGCACGCTTTATCATCACACGCGATATTGATGATATTTACAACAGCTCGCTTGATATCATTCGTCATATCACGACCTTCATAAAAACAAAAGATTCTGCCTCTCGGCAAATCATCAAAGACTTACGGCTTAAACTGGAAAGCTGGAAAAAACTTTCAGGGCCAAGCGAAAAAGCCAACCGCCTTAAACTTAATGCTGAAATTAATGAAATGCTGAATAAACTTTCTCAAAGCATAAAAGAAAATAAAAATCTTCACGGCTATAACACTGAAACCGTTAACCAACTTGTTTCAAACATTCAGGACATCAACAAAATAATGGGTGAAAACGGAAAAGGCGCTTTGCAGGAAATGCTGACTATATACAAAAAAATTCTTCCTCGTGAAGACTATTTAAAATTAAAGCAGCACGTAAATAAAACAGTAAAAGACATAGACAACGCCATAACCAAAGAAACAGACAATTTTTTTGATATGAACAGGGATTTAAAACTTGGTTCTGCACCAACAGATATTTTGTCAATTTTGGCCGCTATCGGAGCTGTCGGAGCAGGGCTTTCCAAATCCGAAAACAAAGACCAGCAGCAATCCGTACTGCTTCGCGCTGGAATTCCGGCAATCGGTGCAATTGCAACCTCTTTGTACTTCTCAGCAAGTCTGGTATCAGGCGGGCGTTCTATGCTTTATGGGGCAATTTCAGGTTTAGCAATTAGTAAAGCAGGTTCAATGCTTGACGAATACAGAAAAAAACATTTTCCAGTTAAAGAACAATCCGCAAAAAGCCCGCAGTAATCTTTCATTTCAAAATAAAACTAGTCAAAATGAAGGGCTTTTTTATTTATGCTATAATTCAAGCAGAGATACAAAAAAGAGAGAACTAAATGACACTGACCGAAAATAACCACTCAATCAGAGAAAATTTAGAGAAACGTGAATATGAAGTTTTAAGCGAATACGCAACAAAAAGCTGCGAAACAAAAGGCCGCAAAATTAAAGAAGAAGAATGTCCTTTGAGAACTTGTTTCCAGAGAGACCGCGACCGAATAATTCATTCAAAAGCATTTCGCCGCTTAAAGCATAAAACACAAGTGTTTTTGTCACCCTTTGATGATCACTTCAGAACAAGGCTTACTCATACGCTTGAAGTTTCGCAAATCGCAAGAACTATTGCGCGTGCACTTAATTTTAATGAAGATTTGACAGAAGCAATCGCTCTGGGGCATGATTTGGGTCACACACCTTTCGGGCATTGCGGAGAAGGTGTTTTAAACGAACTTGTCAAAGGAGGTTTTCATCACAATATTCAAAGCGTGCGGGTTGTAGAAATTTTAGAAAAATTAAACCTTTGCGCCGAAACAATTGATGGAATATTAACGCATACGTGGGGATTTGTTCCTAAAACTCCCGAAGCTCAAATAGTTCAGCTTGCAGACAAAATTGCTTACATTAACCATGATATTGAAGACTCAATACGTGCCGGAATTATTGCAGAAAGCGACCTGCCAAAAGAATGTATTCAATATTTCTCATCAATTCAGAGTAAAAGACTTAACAAAATGATTACAGAAATCATTAACAATTCTCAAGGCAAAAAAGATGTTACCATGAGCGAAGAAGCCTGGGGTTACACAACAGAACTCAGAAAATGGATGTTTGAAAATGTTTACATGGATTCACCCGCAAAATTGGAAGAAAGTAAAGCCAGAAACGTTATAAAAGAACTTTTTTATCTTTATTGCGACAAACTTAGAGGCGTTTGTGAAGAAAATCGGATTGAAAGAATTGTAACCGATTATATTTCAGGAATGACAGACAGATACGCAATCGAAAAATACAAAGAACATTTTATTCCATCAGGTTTTCATTCAAACACAAAAGATGATTACCTTTACAGGCTTGCGAATATGATTGAATAATAATCCGTTTGGATAGAAAATCGGGGAATTTCAAACAATTATTAAAATAATAACATTATCGGTATGAAAGAATTTTTAACTTCACCGATAACAAAAACCACTTCAAGGATTGCACTTGTAATCTTTATTTTAATGAGCACTTTTTTATGCTTTTACAGACTTAAAACTTACACATATCTCACAGTAGAATTCAATGATGCAAGACCTGTCAGAAATAAAATCCCTGTTTATTACAAGGGTTACAGGATAGGAAAAGTCGAAAAAATAAAACCAAGCAAAGATTTTAAAACAACACTTGTAACAATAGTTCTTTATCCTGCACATTTGAAACTGCCATCAAACACAACAGCACTTTTGACAAGAGAAAAACGGGAAAGAAGGGAAATAGATTTTATAAATCTTTTATACCCTGAGGAGCCCTCACAAATAATTTTAAAAAGCGGGGACCATATTAATGGTTTTGCAACAATTGACATTGAGAATTATTTTTCAAGCAAGGCGATAAGCGGCGAATTGGATATAATTACAAACAATATTAACAGTCTTCTGGAAAGTTTAAAAACAACAAGTGATGCGTTAACTGTATTTATGGAAATTTTACAGGACACAGTCAACGAAAACCGCCCGGCAATAAAGATTATGACAGGCAACCTTGCCCAAATGTCAGACGCATTAAGAATGTTTGCATTTAAGCTTAACAATTCAATAAATGAACAAGAACTGAAAAGCACATTCAGCAATTTCAACAAAACATCTTCAAGCGTAGTTATAACAACGAAAAATCTTGAAGGAATTACACAAAATATTGACGCAATAACAGGTGGTGTTAATAGACAAGTCCCTCAGATTACAACATCAATAACAAACGCAGACAAAATTGCTAAAAATATTGAAATAATTACGACAGGTGTTAAAAATACAATGTCACAAAACTTTGGCGGTCTGAGACTGCTTTTTGGAAAAACAATTAAGCCTGTAAATTGCAGGAAAATTTGCGAATAACAAGTTTTTAATCAAGACCTTCTGCAAGTTTATAACAAAATCTGGCTTCTTTAATCCTCTTCATTGCAGTTAAAATATCACCTTTGAGATTATAATTGTAAGAATCCTTGTTTAATAGCAACCCCTGATTAATTGATTTGAGGGCGTTTTCATAATCACTTTGGACATAATACAAATTCGCAACACGATAATAAGCAAGGTCATCGGCTTTATATTCAAGTGATTTGTTATAAGCTTTTATAGCATCATCAAATTCGTTAAGCTCTTCCAGGCAAAACCCCTTATATAAAAACGGATGCGCCGAAGGCGAAGAAATAATTTGTTTGTTAAGCCAGTTAATGGCTTTGTCGTATTTGCCTTCACAGAAATATGTGAGCGCTAAACTGTTATAATAAGTGCTTTCATTAAGTTCTTGCGTCCCAGCTTTACGGGCAAGATGAAGAGCTTCTCTGGATTTTTCAAACTCTCCGAGTTCTCGGTATGAGTAAGCTTTATAGCCGTATGCATCTACATATCTGTATTTAATCAGAATGCGGTTTGCGGCATCAATACATTTTTTATATTCATCTTTGTCATAAAAATAGTCAAGAAGAGTTTTATAATAACTTTCTTTATCAGTTTTATTTTTACAAATCTCAGCAGCCTCAAGCATCATCTGAATACCATCTTCTTCTCTTCCGGCGTCAAGGTTAAACATTGCTTCCATACAAAGTATCCAATCCGGATGAAATGTCTTAAAGCACAAGGTTGCAAATATATAACAGAGAAATGTCGCGAAACTCAGCAAATCAGGGACAAACAAACCTCTTTCAAAAATTCTGTATTTTAGAGCTTCATAAAAATCAGAAAAGGCTTCTTTTAATTGCGCATGCCCCTGGTAAACAAAAGCTCTTCTAAGAAGATATCCTGAAGATTTCTCTATTTCCAGATTCTTGAAACTTTTTTCATATTTATCCCGTACAGGAGAATTACCTTCCTCTGCTGCAATTATTATTAATTCATACAAACCGTAGTAAAAATTTTCTCCGCCAAGTTCTAAAGATTTCAGAAAATATTTTTTTGCAGACAAGCCTTTATAATCTTTGCACGCTAATCCGCATACATACCAAATCATAGGGTCGGTTTTATCCATTCGTAAAGCTTTTAGAGCATACTTAAACGATGTTCTTTTTAAAAATAACATTGAAGTTAATATGGACAATTTAAGATAAGTATTTGCCTCAGCCTTACCCTCCTTAACTTCTCTATAATGCTTTATCAAAACCCATAAAAAATTGAAAAAATTTATATTTTCTAACTTCTTTGACATACCTAACCTTTCTATACCCTAAGACGGCAAAGCTTTATCAGAACTTTAATATTTTTTACAATTGTAAACATAAAAAATCCCGCTTGATTTTCAAGCGGGAAAATTTTATATGGTTAAAAATTAATGTAAAAATCTTAACCAAATATATACGGAGCTTAAAGCAAGTGAAATTACCATTACTGTAACCCCGTATTTCAAAAATCTCATAAACTGTATTGGATGTCCGTGGTGAGCTGAAGTTTCAGAAACAATAACATTAGCGGCAGCACCGATAATTGTCATGTTTCCGCCAAGGCAGGCACCCAAAGACAAGCACCACCACAAAGGAAGTGTATATTCTGCTCCCATTACGTTTCTGATTTCAAGAAGCATTGGTGTCATTGTTGCTGTGTATGGAATGTTATCAATAATACCTGAAATAAATCCTGAAGCCCACAAGATAAGCATTGCTGTAGCCTGTTGAGAACCTTGTGTTACATCCAAAATCCATTTTGCCATAAGTGCAATACCACCTGAAGCTTCCACACCGCCGATTATGATAAACAAGCCGATGAAGAAGAATATCGTATTCCACTCAACATCGCAAAGAATATCTTTCGGCTTTTCAAAAAGAAGCAAAAAGCTGGCGCCAAGCATTGCTGTAACGCAAGTTTCAATATGAGTTATATCATGAAGAACAAAGCCTAAAATAACAAGCCCAAGAACAATTGCACTTCTAATCATAAGAGGATAATCAGTTATTGTTTTTGAGTTATCAAGATTTGCAACTTCAGCCATTCTTTCAGGAGTTGTGTGAAGGTCTTTTTTAAAGAAAAGCCATAAAACAGTAAGTACAACAATCATAATTACTGCAATGATTGGCGTCAATTCATTTACGAAATCCATGAAAGACAAGCCTGCTGCACTTCCAATAATAATATTCGGAGGGTCACCAATTAAAGTTGCAGTTCCGCCGATGTTTGATGCAAAAATTTCAGTCAAAAGGAAAGGAATCGGATTAATTTCCAACTTGCTAGCGATAAAAAAGGTAACCGGCATAATCAATATTACAGTAGTTACGTTATCCAAAAATGCTGATGCTATAGCAGTAAACAAACCAAGCGCAAATAATATTCCGACCGGATGGCCTTTGGTTAGCTTCAAAAGCTGGTTTGCTACCCAGTTAAACATACCGCTTCTTGTTGCAATACTTACAATAATCATCATTGAAACAAGAAGGAAAATTACGTTGAAATCAACGAAATTAATAAAATAGTGGGGATCAAGTCCGCCGTCTAAAGACTTAGTCTGACTGACCAATCCCAAAATAATTGTGATTGCGGCACCCAAAAGTGCAATAGTAACTTTCGGGATTTTTTCCAGCGCAATAAAAAAATACGCAATTAATAAAATACCGGCAGAAATCGCAACACTGTGCGCCTGCACGATACTGTGTAA
>QAMI01000019.1:24576-47811 GCA_003150395.1 Candidatus Gastranaerophilales bacterium
AATTGTGATTGCGGCACCCAAAAGTGCAATAGTAACTTTCGGGATTTTTTCCAGCGCAATAAAAAAATACGCAATTAATAAAATACCGGCAGAAATCGCAACACTGTGCGCCTGCACGATACTGTGTAAGAATTCCATAATACCCTCCAAAATCTTATAATTACATTTATAATGTTAGCGCAAAAACGCATAAATGCAAATTTGGTCATTAATTTTATTTATTTTAATTTAGAAAAATACTTAGGATTTGTTAATGCTTCATAAGTACAATTTGCCCCCAGAAGTCTGTCTTTTGAAATGCTTCTGCTATCACAGTAAAAGCTGTATTTATCAATAGGATAAAGCGTTCCTTTATTTCCCATTGCTTTTAATTTTGCATGTATTATCTGAAACACAAAAACATCATACCCAAGTCTGTTTGGCTCTACATTTACCCCGTTTGTATCTACCAGAACCAATAAAGGTTCAGTTGGAGTTATGGGTTTATTAACCATAAAAAATATATTGCCAATATAGATACGTGCGCCTGTATCAAATAAAAGATCCGACATTAACGCTTTTCCATTGTATGTTTTATACGGTTTCCCTTTACAAATTATCTTTTTTGACTTTGCACAGTTAATGCTTTTAAAGCGTGAATTTAATACATCAAGCATATATAAATAATAAGCATCATTTTTTACATCTTCAATTCCAGGAAGAAAGTTTACAAATAGAAGAGCTTCACTTAAAATATTAACTGACATTTTAAGCCCTACTTCATATCTTTTATGTTTTATGCCATTGTGAATAAATAAAGTAACCATGGCAACAAACAATATGAAAATCGCTATACATATCATAAATCTGTATAACGATAAAGCAGGGAAATATTTATGTTTATACTTCATACAATAATCCTCAAAACAATTATACATAAATTTTAATAAGTTGTGTATATTATTAAAATTTTATTAAGCTGATTAACAATCCGGCTATTGAAGAAAGCCCAAGATAAAATAACGGATCATGCTTTTTACTAAGACTAAAACCAAATAATATTAAAAGCAGCACAACTCCCTTTACGCTCAAATCAGTCAAGAACATATCGACAGCTACAGCTCCTAAAAGTCCGCAGCCTGCCGGTTTTATAGAATAAATCACCGATTTTACATATTTGTTATGTTTAAATTGCTCAAGAAGTTTCGAAATGATAATAACAATTATTAAAGACGGCAGAATGACCGAGGATGTTGCAACAAGCGCACCTAAAATTCCTGAAGTTGTGTAACCCGCAAATGTTGCAACATTCACTCCAACAGGGCCTGGAGTGATTGAAGAAACAGCAATCATATCAGTAAGCTGTTTTGTAGTATACCATCCCTGGTCTTCCGCAATATGGTATAAAAACGGCAATGTTGCATATCCACCGCCAAAAGAAAAAAGACCTATATGAAAAAATTCCAAAAACAGTTGAAGATAAATCATTCTTTTTCCTCCGTTTTTAGATTTTTGGTTTCCTGGATATTTTTATAAATCTGTAAAATTATTCCCGCGATTATCGACAGAATAATCAAAATAGCCGGTGAAACGTTAAAGCACGCTGATAAAATAAATACAATAAAAAATATTGAAAAGGTGAATTTGTCAATTACACTTTTATTCCAAATTTCTTTAACTGCAAGGTAAATCAGCAATAGAACACCAATTCCGACGCCCCAGAAAATTCCCTGAACAAATTTATAATTTATAATCTCTTCCAAAATTCTTGCCAAAAGAACAATACATAAAAACGCCGGAGTAACCATACCGGAAATTGCAGCCAGAGCTCCGTAAGTTCTTTTTAATTTGTATCCGACAAAAATGGAAACATTTGCGGCAATAAGCCCAGGAATACTTTGGCTAAGTGCATAGAATTCACATAATTCATCATTATCTATCCAATTTCTTTTTTCAATAAGTTCTGACTGCAACAAAGGCAAAATTACATAACCTCCACCGAGCAGCAAAGTTCCGACTTTGAAAAACGTTTTATAAATATTCCAGAAAGATATCTCCATATTACAATTATATTTACAAAAACTTCTCAGACAAGTAATGAGGAAAATTCATACAACATTTTCAGTTTTTCATCATTATTTTTTATAAACATTATATTTCGATTAATTGCGTTTAAATAGTCATCTTTTGATAGCTTTTCTCTAAAGCAAAACAATTTATCAATATCTAACTTAAGAGCCTCTGCAATTTTTTCAAGGGTTTCAGACTGCGGGTAATTTCTTCCGGTTTCAATTTTACTCAAACTTGTTATATCCATATTAACCATTTCGGCAAGCATTTCTTGTGTAATCCCTTTTGCCTTTCTTAGGTCTTTTATTCGCCTTCCAAGCTTAACTTTTAAATCTGCCATTTTTTATCCTCTAAATAATCATATCCGTTTTTTTATTCTCGAATAATAGATTATTGGGCAATATTTTAATTGACAATTATGACTATTAATCATATAATACAATTATTAACTATTGTTATTAAGGAGAATATTATGAATAATACACACTTCAAACCTGCGTTTACCTTGGCTGAAACTCTAATAACTATAAGCATTATAGGAATTATTGCCGCAATGACTCTTCCAACACTTATAACTAATGCACAAAAAGAGGCAACCGCATCCCAACTGAAAAAATTTTACAATACAATCAACAATGCCTTACAATTTGCAAAAGCAGACCATGGGGACGTAGAATATTGGATGGGAACTCCTAAAGATCTTACTTATGAAGAGAATTTGGATTTTATGAAAACATATATTCTACCTTATATAAAATATAACAGATATGACAATTGTTTTGAAAATGCAGTTTGTATTTATATGACAGCAGGAGGCATGTTCGCCTTCAGATATGATAAAAACGGCGGAGATATATTTTATTTTATAAACGGAAAATACAATCCTGATGCAAGCATAAATGAAAATATCCGTAATGTTTTTGCATTTCAGTTTAATAAGATAAATGGATATGACACTGATGGCAACAAAATGGAAAATAAAGGTATAAAAACAACAGTAGAACCATATAGTATGAATTGGGACGGTACATATAATGACTTAATTTATAACAACGGACGCGGCTGTAACAAAACAAGGTCTTCTAAAAGATCAACTTTCTGTACCAAACTTATACAAATGAACGATTGGAAAATAACGAAAGACTACCCATGGTAGAGAAAGCTATTTGTAAAAATTTTAAGTTTACTTAATTATTAAGCGTTGCTTTCAATCTTGCCATAGCACGAGCAACAGCAGCTTCTGCGCGTTTTGCATCAATTGCTGCATCTTTATCTTCCAAGCGTTCTTTGGCACGTCTTAAGGCTTCTTTTGCCCGCGTAACATCTATATCATCTCCGCATTCAGCTGTAGTTGTAAGAATTATGCATTCGTCATCTTTAAATTGCAAGACACCGCCCATTGTCGTAAAACATTTTGTATTTTCGCCCTGCTTAATATGAGTTACGCCAATATCAAGCGCCGACATAATAGGAACATGATTTTTCAAAATCCCGAATTCGCCGTCTACACCGCGTGTATAAATTTCATCAACATTTTCATCAAATACAACTTTTTCGTGTGTGATTATTTTTAAGTGCATAGAGTAGTCCTTTTTTAGAAGTGAATAAGCTAATAAGTAAATATGTGCTTTACGTTTAAAAATTTTCGAATGAAGTAAAATCTTGCTTGAACAATATCCTGAAACGGACATATTCGTTATTTACCTATTCACTTATTCACTTTTGAAATTTTACAGTCCTTTCGCCTTCTCAACAGCTTCTTCAATGGTTCCAACCATATAGAAAGCCTGTTCAGGCAAATCATCATGTTTGCCTTCGATAATTTCTTTAAAGCCTTTAATTGTATCTTCAAGCTTAACATATTTTCCCGGAATTCCAGAGAACTGCTCAGCAACAAAGAATGGCTGAGACAAAAATCTTTGAATTTTTCTTGCTCTGTTAACGGTTTCCTTATCCTCGTCAGACAGTTCGTCCATACCAAGAATTGCGATAATATCTTGCAGTTCTTTGTATTTTTGAAGAATTTCAAGGACTTTACGCGTAACATTGTAGTGTTCTTCACCAACGGTATTCGGGTCAAGCGCGCGTGAACTTGATTCAAGCGGGTCAACAGCAGGATAAATTCCGAGAGAAGCAATCTGACGCGATAAAACGGTTGAAGCGTCAAGGTGTGAGAACGTCGTTGCAGGAGCGGGATCGGTTAAGTCGTCTGCCGGCACGTAAATTGCCTGAACTGATGTGATTGAACCGTCTTTGGTTGACGTAATACGTTCTTGAAGTTCACCCATTTCATTTGCAAGAGTCGGCTGATAACCAACCGCAGAAGGCATACGACCGAGAAGCGCTGAAACTTCTGAGCCGGCCTGAGTAAACCTAAAAATATTATCAATAAACAATAAAACGTCTTGTTTTGAGAAATCTCTGAAATATTCAGCAGCAGTCAAAGCTGAAAGCCCGACTCTCATACGTGCTCCCGGCGGCTCGTTCATCTGTCCGTAAATCAAAGCAACTTTATCAATAACACCGGATTCCTTCATTTCGTTCCAAAGGTCGTTTCCTTCACGTGTTCTTTCACCAACACCGCCGAAAACAGAAACGCCCGAATGTTCCATTGCGATGTTGTGGATAAGTTCCATAATCAAAACGGTTTTACCAACACCGGCACCGCCGAAAAGACCGATTTTTCCGCCTTTTTGATATGGCTGCAGAAGATCGATTGCTTTAATACCGGTTTCAAGAATTTCAATATTTGTATTTTGATCAACAAGTTTCGGAGATTCTCTGTGAATTGGGAGATATGTATCTGTTTGAACAGGTCCCATCTGGTCTACAGGCTGACCTGTTACATTAAGAATTCTTCCCAAAATCGGTTTGCCTACAGGAATTTTAATAGGTTCATTTGTATTAATAACCTTCATGCCTCTCTTAAGACCGTCGGTTGAAGACATTGCAACTGTTCTGACACGGTTGTTTCCAAGCATTTGCTGAACTTCGGCAACAACAAAGCTGCCATCTTCTTTGTAAATATTTAAAGCCGTATAGATTTCCGGCAGGTCACCAGCCTGAAACTCAACGTCTATTACAGGTCCGATGATTTTAGTAATTAATCCTTCGTTTTTGTTTAATATCTCCATATTGCTCTCCTTTGATGAAATAATTATAGAACAAGAAAAAATAAATAGCAATTGGTGGTTTGGTGGGGAGGTAAAATAAGCGAATAAGTAAATAGGTGAATAAGTGAATAAGTTCTTTTCGTTATTCTAATATCGTGTAGATTTGTTTATATCTATTTTTAAAGGCCTTTTCACGTTTTAGTTTTTACATAATGTAACGCACTTATTCACCTATTTACTTATTCGCTTATTCACTTATTTATTCAAACCACTGACAACTACCGCCTAAACTTTTCAGTTCTCACCCATTAACTCCTTTAAGTTAAGTTTTCTTAAAATAATTCTTTCGGCTATTTGCCTATTTTCGTTTAATGGAGTAAAATTGATTTATGACAGTAGATGAACAATTATATTCTGACATCCCTCCGACAAAGCTTCGGAACAAAGAGGAGACGTTTAAGCCGGCAAAGACTAGTAAATTCTGGCTTTGGGTTGCGAGCATGTTCTTTTTTAACATGCTTCAAAACAGATTTTTTGCTTTCCGATACACTGGAGATGAAAATTATTTTGACAGCGACAGAAATGTACCGACAATACTTTTTGCACCTCACTGCAATTGGTGGGACGGAATTGTTTTGTACAACATTACGCACAGGATTTTTCACAAAGAAATTCGTTTGATGGTTGAAGAGTTGAACAGATTTCCGCTTTTAAGACGCGGCGGAGCATATTCTGTTAACAAAAAGTCACCGCAGTCAGCAATGAAAGCGCTTCAATATTCAGTCGATGTTGTCGGAGATTTGAGAAACATGCTTTGCATTTTCCCGCAAGGGATAATTCGTCCGCCACATTACAGACCTATAGAATTTCAGACAGGACTTGCTTATATTGCTCAAAATGCCGTTAAGAAATTTGGAAGAGTCAACTTAATTCCGACAGCTGTTGATTATTGTTTTCTTAGAGACAACCGCCCTGAAGTCATAGTAAAGTTTGGCGAAAGAATAGAACTTTCTAATCCTAAAATTGACCGCAAAGAATTAACACACATTCTTGAACACTCATTAACTAAAGCTTGTGATGATTTAAGCCAGGACATAACCCATGGGGCTGTTTCAAATTACAAGATTTTATTTAAACAGCATTTAAAGTGGTACAGAAGAATTGAACAAAGATTAAAAAGTATAGATTTACCGCCGGTTTCGGGAGTGTAATTAGAGTTTTATTTTTATGTTCAGAGTTTTTAACCCCTCTCCAGAATTTCTAACATTCGCCTGACGGCTCAAGTTGAAATTCTTCCTCTCCCGCAAGGGGCGAGGAGATTGTCAAAGGGGTTAATTCTTAAAATTTTAAAGCCGGGCAGCGCCCGGCTTTTTATGCATTATACCTTTTGAAGACTTTTTCTATATTCTTGGAAATTACTGATTTTACAGTATCATATTCCGTTGTTAGAGAAGATATTTCTGTATCAAGATTTTTCATCTTCATATCCAGGATATTTTCTTTGTAATTAATTTTTTGTTTTTCTCTGTTATATCTGGCTTCTGCCTGTGCAATGCCTTCTTCGTCAGTAACCTCTTTTATTAATGAATTTGTTGCGTAGTTGCCCTGATAATAATAACCGTCATCTGATAGTGTCGAAATATACATATTACCGTTTTTCAGAGATTCCTGCAGATAATCCTGGTTGTTTACATTGTCATTTTCGGTCCATCCCTTTGTACAAATCTGGTTAAACAATGTATCCCAGAAAGCTGCAATTAAAAGGTTGTCGCCTGAAGTATCCACATCAGTAACAATTGTAAATGTAAACATCTCATCAATAAGGTTACTTGTTGAAGCTTTATTTGTTACTTCATATGAGGAAGAATCGAGACCTTCCATATATTGAGCAAAATATGTAAGGTAAGCCTTGAACATATTAGATACGTTTACAGTTGCTACAGACATACAGCTGTCATCATCAGATTTACCGTTATCATCGTGGTTATAAATACCGTTTAAACCAATTGTATCAGCAGAAGCGTCATCTCTCGCCCAGCCATTTACTTTACTATCATATTTATCACGGTATTCTCTCCAATCACCCCAGTTGTCATGTATGTTTTTGCCATCCCAGCTGTAATCTCCGGAACCAGTACCTACTGTACCAACACCGCTATGACTACCATAATCACCTTTGGTACCATCATCTTCACCAGCCCCAAGGTTGGTCATCATGTCTGTAACCATTCTTCTAGCGTAAGCAAGAGCAGCCTGAGTTTTTGGATCACCTGTATCTAATAGGTTTTCAAACACCTCAAACATAGAGTCCCAAACAGTCATGTTGCACAATACATCTGCAACACCACCGTCTACTGTTAAGTTGTTATAAGAAGTTTCACCATTGTCGCCATCATGTGTTTCTGCTAACAACATATAGTTACCATTCAAGATATCTGCAAAACTTAGTTTATTTTTTTCTGCTGGTGAAGCAGTACCGTTTGCCTGTGCTTCAAGTTTTACATCATCCACAAATTGGTTATTAAAGCCTAAAACATCAGAAAAGTCATAGTATTCTCCAGAAACGGCATCAATCAACCCTTGTAATGTAACCTCTTCTGTACTGACATTAACCAAATCCGCTGAACCAACACCTGCCATCTGGTTATAAGTTGTTTTCTTAATATTATCAGCCTGGAATTGGCTTATGTAACCTGTTGATGCCAAAGAATCAATAAATTTATTTCTTACATCAGAAGATGGCAATCCATCAAGACCTTCCTGAGGAATACCTGCATCTCTTGCGGCTTTTGCAAGTCGTGAGTCTAAAACAACTCTGCCTGATGAATCTGTTATCGGAGCAGGTGTGTAATTATTTATAGCAGAAGGTGTCATCAACAATCCGTAAGTCAAATCAGTAGATTCTGAATCCTTTCCATAATAATCATAAATCAATTTTGTTTGAGCCATTGCATTGTCGTATTCTGCTGAAATTTTATTCATATCACGAGACAATGCGATTTTCTGATGAGAAAGACGCATGCTTTCATATTCACAGTCCGATTTTCTTGCTGTGATGGTTAATAATCTAGCTTGTGATGCTGATAATCCCATTGTCTTGTGTACAATCCTTTCGAGTTAGTAACAATTCCTATTGATACATATAGTATGACGGCGTTTTTGAACTAAAACTTTAACTAGCGAAAAGAATTGCTTTACAAAAATTTACAAAAGGAAAGTTTGTGTTAAAAGACAGGGTTAACAAAATAAAAATGTCGTAAATAATAATAGAGTAGGGCGAGAGCCTTTAAGTTTTAATCTGGTTAAAGACTCTGCTTCGCACCCTACGATTGAATTTTTAATGCTATTACTGCAATTGCGAACGCTAGTAATAAGCAGTATTATTTTGTCAACCATAGCTTAGCCTCTGCTTGGTTGCTCGCATTAAACAGGTCTACCGGCAAGGCTCAACGCATTGACCGTCCGCCTTCTGCTCGCAATCCGCCTTTCGTCCAATTTCTTCGTAAATTGTGTGTGACGAAACGGCAGTGTGCCAGCCCTACACAACAATTATATAATATTTCATTCAATAAGAAAAAACCGCTTTGGGAAAAAGCGGCAGGGAAATAGTTACGAAATTTAGGGAAATGTTATGGTTTTAAAATTTTAATCTTATTAAGAGAAAATATTAAATGTTTTTTCAACGTTTTTGTCAATTACACTTTTTACAGAATCGTACTCTGTTTGAAGTGCATTGTGTTCTGTATCCAGTTTCTTCAACTCCATATCAAACTTGTTGTCCATTTGTTCGACTTGCGCCATATCCATTTTATATTTTTCTTCAACAAGTGCGATTTCTCTTTCATCTTCAACTTCTTGAATTGAACTGTCCTGATCAATTGAAGTTGAGATGAATTTCTTATCAGTTGTTGAGTAGTATTCGAGCTGGAGTTCTCCTTTGCGAAGCTGTTCTTCAAACCAGGCATTGTCTTTAATTGTTTTTGACTGATCTTCTTCTGTATAGTAGCCTGTTTGCTGAATTCGTTGGAAAATATTTGTTAAATATTTGATATAGCCTGCATTTTCCGGATTTGCAGCGGTTTTTAGGGAATTTGCAGAGTCAGAATCCCCGTAGTATGCTTCTGTCAAGGAAAGTGCATAATCGTACAGTTCTCTTTGCTCTTGAGTTGTTCCCTCATAGTTCAATGCTTTTGTTTCACCATTGAGCGTATAAGTCGGATAGCCTGAAAAATAATCCGTGCCAAAAGAAGTATAACCGAATTCAAGTCCGTGTTCTTCGTCTTCGTATTCCAAACCTACAGATGTAAGATATTGGTCCCAAGCTTCATGGATTTTTTGTTTAGCCAGAAGTTTGTCTTCATCGTCATCACCGCCGGAACTGTTTTTAGTAATATCAATATCAGCCTGTGAATAACCCATTTTTGCAAGGAAGGTATTCAAATCACCGTTTCCAGCTTCATAAGCTGCCGCAATCTGCTGGGTCACAAGAACCCGGCCTTTTTTATCTGTAACAACATACTGTTTTCCTGCAGCAACAGTATTATATCCGGTCATCAGAGAATATGAAATATCAGTATAAACTTCTTCCGAATTATTAAAGCCTGTGAGAACAGTAAGCTTAGTCGCCTTTAAAGCATTAAGATAATCTTCGTTAAGCTGATCCATTTTATCCGCCAAACGAATTTTAGAATATGAAATGTCCTGACCGGAATTTTCGTTATCAGTCAGACGAGCCGTTAAGCTTAATAATCTTGCTTGTGAAGCTGACATTCCCATTGTTCTTAAGATTCCTTTCGTTAATCTTTAAACGCAACTTGTAATTTTAGATACGACACATAACGCTGAAATCTTTAAAAACACAATTGCATTTTTAACATTTTGTTACAAACCAAAAGGCAAAAAATATTTTATTTATGTTATATTCTAATTGAAATGATTAATTTTTTACCCCGCTGTGAACAAAATAATTATTATAAACCTTCTTTTCAGGCGTATGAAAAAACATTTGTTATGCTTAAACCTGATTCATTTAAGCGCAGCCTTGACGGAAAAATTATGGAAAGCTTAAAAGCTAAAAACCTTGACGTTTTAAAGCAATGGGAAGGGATTGCCCCGCGGGAAAAACTTGAAGGAAATTATATCCAGCACAAAAACAAATCATTCTTTAAAGAATGGATAGATTTTCTTTTATCAGGAAAAGTTCGCGCACTTCTTGTGGGAGGAGAAGATGCTATAAGCGAGATAAATAATCTGAAAAAATCAATTCGCTCTTCATACGCGCCAGGCGAAAAACGTTTTAATCTTATACATTCATCTGATGACGCCGACAATGCTAAACGTGAAATTAAAAACTTTTTTGATATTGAAATTTAGCGGGTAAAATTTTAGCTTAAACTTAATTAAACCATTTCATCCGGTTCTAAAATAGTAATGGATTCCAGCCCCGTAAGCTTTTCAAATTCTCTGTACATAGCCTGAACAGGGCGCTTTTTCAAAACATCAGCAGTAAAAGATATATTTGTACAGTTTTCAAACTTGCCGCTTTGTTTTTTATTAATTTCAATAATCTGCGGGAAATTATCGACAATATAAGAATAAATTTCATCCACATTTTCAGTTACGCATGCTAATTTTACCCTGACTCGCTTTCTGTTCTTAGAACTTCCAGTAAGAACGTTTCTTTCAAAAACTCTGACTGAAACAAGAACAATAATTGTAAAAATTGTCGACAAAAGCGCCAAGCCGTACATGCCGGTTCCGCAAGCCATACCGATTGCAGCAGAAACCCACAAAGTTGCGGCCGTCGTAAGCCCGAAAACATTTGCACCATGTCTTAAAACAGTTCCGCCTCCGATAAAACCTATACCGGTGACAATTTGTGCGGCAACACGTGCAGTATCACGTGTTCCAAGTTCATCGCCCGTCACTGAAACTTCAGGAAAGCCATAAATTGAAATTATTGTAAAAATACAGGCTCCAACACAAACTAAAATATTTGTACGAAGTCCAGCATATTTGTTTGTCATTTCGCGCTCAAGCCCGATTGCAAAACTTAAAAGGATTGCCGACAAAACGCGCATTGTAATATTTAAATCAAAAATCTGACTGATAACTTCCACTATCTCACCTTATTTTTCGGGTCAAGAACATCTCTTATTGTATCACCTATAAGGTTAAATGCCAATACTGCAACAAAAATTAAAAATCCAGGTGTCAAAAGCCATGGCCGCGAAATTATATTTGTAAATTCCTGCGCTTCTTTAAGCATATTCCCCCAGCTTGCGTCCGGCTGCTGAATACCAAGCCCTAAAAAGCTTAAACCTGATTCTGAAAGGATATAAGACGGCACAGAAAGCGTCATCGCAACTATCACGAAACTCGTTGTCTGCGGAAGAATATGTTTCAGAATAATTCCGAGCCGCGACTGACCAATTGAGCGCGCGGCCTGCACAAATTCCTGATTTTTAACGGACAAAACCATTCCTCTTACAACCCTTGCAAATCCGGCCCATCCGACAAGTGCAAGAATTATTACAATCAGCATAAATCTCTGAATGCTTGTCATGCCGGACGGCAGGACAGAGGCAAGAATTATTAAAAGATAAAAACTTGGAATTGACATAATAGCTTCGGCAAACCTCATCATTATAGTGTCGACTTTGCCGCCAAAATACCCCGAAATTCCGCCATACAAAAGCCCTATCGGGAAAAGCACAAAAAGTGCCAGAAACCCGATTGTCATAGAAATTCTTCCGCCGAAAAGCAGACGTGAAAAAACGTCCCGCCCGTTAATATCAGTTCCTAGTAAAAACAAGCGTCCGTCAGCATCAGTTGTTACAAGATGGCGTTTCATCGGGATAAGCCCGAGGAATTTATAAGGTTCGCCCTGCGCAAAAAATTTCAAATAATGCTTCTGGCTTCTGTCGAGCGAATAAATTATTTTCAAATTTTCACCGTCAAAATCGCGTCGGTAATTGTATGTGTAAGGCTTTGAAAACTTTCCGTTCTCATCAATTGTGAAAATCTTTGACGGCGGCACATAAGCCATTGTTCTGTCAGAAAAATCTTTTGTGTAAGGGGCTATAAAATCTGCCAAAAACAACGCAAGATAAATTAAACCCAAAACAATCAGAGCCGCACGCGCAAACTTATCTTTCCAGAGCTGTTTAAAAACATCCTTTATCATGCCGCGCCTCCTTTAACCCGAATCCGCGGGTCAGTAAGGATTAAGAGAATATCTGCTATTAAATTTCCTGCAATCAGCATAATCGCGCCCATCATCAAAGATGCCATTACAAGGTTTATATCCGAGCGCAAAACCGCCTCCAAAATTAAACGTCCTAAACCTGGATATTGAAAAACGTATTCTGTCAGCGCAGCCCCGCTTAAAAGTCCGGCGAATTCAAAACCTAAAAGTGTAATCATCGGATTGATTGCATTTCTTAGTGCGTGTTTGTAAACGACTTTGAATTCGGACAAACCCTTTGCCTTAGCGAATTTGACATAATCACTGTCCAAAACGTCAAGCAGGTTTGCACGCATTTGCCTTTGCAAGCCTGCAAGCGAAATCGTAAACAAAACAGTTACAGGCAAAACAAGGTGATGCGCCAAATCCCAAAACTTTTCGCCAAAAGACATTTCTGCAAAATTTGAGGATGTCAGCCCGCCAACAGGGAACCAACCGGTTTTCACGGCAAAAAGCAGAAGCAAAACCGCAAAGAAGAACGATGGAATTGCCATTCCGATACTTGTTAAAACAGTCAAAACCCTGTCGAGCGGAGATTTCCATTTCAGAGCAGCCAAAACCCCGAGCGGCACGCCGACAAGCCATGTCAAAAAAATTACGACAACTGCCAGAAGAAGCGTGTTTGGAATTCTTTCTTTAAGCTTTGTGCTTACTTTTTCGCCGTTTGAAGTTATGCCCAAATCGCCTTTAATAAAAGATTTTGCCCACTTTCCATACTGAACAATAATCGGTTTGTCCAAACCAAGCCGCTCGGTTTCTTTCTGAAGAGTTTCTTTCGAAACCGACGGGTTAAGTTTCAATTCCGCAAGCGGGTCAACCGGCGAAAGCCTTATAATAAAAAAGCTTATTAGTGAAACTATTATCAATAATGGAATTGATTGAAGTATTCGTTTTAGTATGTAGATTATGATTTGCATTGTGGCTCCTGTTTGAAAGTGAATAAGCGAATAGGTAAATAAGTTGTTTTCGTTCGCTTCGCTCAATGTTAAACATTTGAAACGCACTTATTCGCTTATTTACTTATTTACTTATTCACTCAGTTTCAATTTTCATCAACATAAATTTCCTCCAAATTATACGTAATCCCTGTCAAACCCGACGGAAATATGTTTTTGAATTTAGTTCTGATTGCGGTGATTACAATCGGTGAATATATATAAATAAAAGGTTTTTGTTCATACGCAATACGCTGGTATTCGTCATAATACTTTTTACGCTCCGCAAAACTCGTCGCCAGAGCACCTTTCACGTAAACCTCATCAATCTGTTTTTCCCAATCAAGCCGCCTGCTGGTTTTATCGCCGTCAAGCCGCTGGTTAAACATATGCAAAGTTCCGTCGGACATCCAGACATTTTTACCGCCGTTCGGCTCAAGCGGGCTTCCCGTAAGCCCCATTATCACCATATCCCAGTCAAGCGTATTCATAAGCCTGTTTACAAGCGTATTAAATTCAACCGGTTTGAAATTGACTTTCATTCCCAAATCTTCCAAATCCTGCTTGACCATAACCCCGATTGCTTCACGCTCGGTGTTTCCGGCGTTTGTGTAAAGATCGAATTCTACGTGATTATTCAATTTGTCGCGAAGATGTCCCTTTTTATCCCAGAAAAATCCTGATTTTTTCAAATATTCTTTTGCCTTTTCAAGATTACGGGGGTATGGCTGCAATTTTTCGTTTAAATAAATCGAATTCAGACTTTCTGCAGTAAAAAGAGGTTCGCCAAGTCCATTTGCAATATTTAACACCATGTTTTTTCTGTCTATCGCATAGTCGCAGGCAAGCCTGAAATTCACATCACGAAACCACCTCTGCTTCATCGGGTCAACATAGAATTTGCCATCCTTGTTTCGTCGGTCGTTTAGATTCATAGTCAAAAACATTGTTCCGGTGTTCGGTCCAAGGTTGTAAATCTTGTAATCAGAATGCGGCTCACGTTCTTTAAAGCGGGCAACATTTGCACCCTGCAAACCGATTACATCAAGCTCGCCGCCTTCAAACTTCAGGACTTCATTGTTCAAATCGCCTACAATAAAGTAAATCAAACGCTCAAGATAAGGAAGTTTTTCGTTATTTTTGTTGATAATATAGTAATTCGGATTGCGTTCAAAAACCACACGCTGAGCCGGAACATATTCTTTCAAACGAAAAGCACCTGATGTCACAAAAGTTTTTGGGTCGTCATTTGTTGATAAAAATGTATAAAAATAATCTTTGCCCTTTCTGACAGCCGGTTCAAAAACATGTTTTGGCGCAATCGGAGATGAAAGCATTCTGATAAACGGAGCAAAAGGCTGCGGGGTTGTAAATTTAACCGTATATTTGTCTATTTTTTGAACTGTTGGAAGTTTACCATCAATCACAAGCGAGTCGCGCGTTGAAGTATTACCAAATCCATCAAATATAATATTTTGCCATGTAAAAACAACGTCATCAGCGGTAATTTCTCTACCGTCAGACCATTTTACCCCGCGGCGGAGGTTTACAATGTAATCGTTGCCATTTACGGTGAAAGATTTCGCAAGTTTTGGAATTGGCGCGCCGGTTTCGGCATCTGTTGACAAAAGTCCGTCATACATAACATCAGACATCAGAGACGAGATATTATCTTTTGAGTTAAACGGGTTAAAAGTTTTCGGCCCTTCACCGATAGTAGAGGCACGAAGTTCACCGCCGAATTTACCAACCGGGGCCTGCGATTGAAGAAAGTCCACCCCGTTTATCGTAACCGTTTTTTGTGACGGCGGGAAAACAACGCTTTCTACATCACTTTTTGGACGGATTTCTGGCGCCTGCGTATTCGGGAAATCTCTGCGAACACAAGCTTTCAAGAACAAAGCACACAATACCAAAACTAAGATTACATAAACCCATTTCTTCATAAATTCAGGATAGCATAAAAATGAAGTTTGTTTATAGCAGAGTAGGGCTATTAAATTTCTCAATAATTAAAAAAACCTTAAGTTTTTTAATTTTTTCTCAAATCCGTTATATAAATATAATATGAATTTGTAAAAGGTCATTAGTTAGAAAAGGAGAGATATTATGATTAAACCTTTAGGCGACAGAATTGTTATCAAAGTTATTGAAGACACTGAACAAACTTCAGGCGGAATTTTCATTCCCGACAGCGCAAAAGAAAAACCTCAAAAAGGCGAAGTTGTTGCTGTAGGCTTAGGCAAAATGAATGAAAAAGGCGAAAGAGAACCGATGGATGTTAAAGTCGGCGACACAGTTCTTTATGCAAAATATGCAGGAACCGACGTTAAAATGGATGGAACCGAATATAAAATTCTGTCAATCAAAGACGCATTGGCGATAATTGAGTAATTAGAGAATAAGCGAATAAGTAAATAGGTAAATAAGTTCATATCGCTCACTTCGTTCGAAAATATATTTTGGTGCGCAGCACCAGTAAAGAACTTATTCACTTATTAAAATATTTACTTATTAACTGCACTAAAAACATAATTTTTATTTAATAAGGAGATACAAAAAATGGCAAAACGTATAGTATTTGATGAAGAAGCCAGAAAATCGCTTCTCAAAGGTATAGATGCAGTTGCAGATGCTGTTAAAGTTACACTTGGACCAAAAGGCCGCAACGTAATTTTAGAAAAAAAATACGGCGCTCCGCAAATCGTTAACGACGGCGTTACAATCGCTAAAGAAATTGAGCTTGCTGACGGTCTTGAAAATGCAGGCGCTCAATTGTTAAAAGAAGTTTCTTCAAAAACAAATGATGTCGCAGGCGACGGTACAACTACCGCTTCAGTTTTAGCTCAGGCAATCGTTCGCGAAGGCTTGAAAAACTTGACAGCAGGTGCAAATCCGATGTCTATGAAACGCGGTATTGACAAAGCCGTTGAACTTTCAGTTGCAAAAATTAAAGACATGTCAAAACCGGTTAACACTAAAGAAGAAATCGCTCAAGTTGCAGCAATTTCAGCAGGCAACAACAAAGAAATCGGAGAACTTATTGCAGAAGCTATGGAAAAAGTCGGTCACGACGGCGTTATCACAGTTGAAGAAAGCAAGTCTTTCGGAACAAACTTGAAAGTTGTTGAAGGTATGCAGTTTGACAAAGGTTATATCTCACCTTACTTTGTAACTGACCCTGAAAGAATGGAAGCTGTTCTTGAAGATGCTTATGTATTCTGCTGCAACAAGAAAATCAACCTTATCTCTGATTTGGTGCCGCTTTTGGAACAAGTTGCGCGCGACGGCAAAGCTTTATTGTTAATCGCAGAAGACATTGAAGGCGAAGCTCTTGCAACTCTTGTTGTTAACACAATGAGAAAAGTTTTGAGAGCAGTTGCTGTTAAGGCTCCGGGATTTGGCGACAGAAGAAAAGCAATGCTTGAAGATATTGCAATCCTTACCGGCGGCGAAATGTTCACAGAAGAACTCGGCATCAAGCTTGAAAATGTTACAACTCAAATGCTTGGTAAAGCAAAACGCGTAACAGTTACAAAAGACGAAACAACAATCGTTGTAGGTAACGAAACTAAAGAAGCTGTTCAAGACAGAGTTCGTTTAATCAGAAAACAAATTGAAGCTTCTGACTCTGAATATGACAAAGAAAAACTTCAAGAACGTGTTGCAAAACTTTCAGGCGGTGTTGCTCTTATCGAAGTTGGTGCAGCTTCTGAAGTTGAGCTTAAAGAAAGAAAATTAAGAATTGAAGACGCTCTTAACGCAACCCGCGCGGCAAATGAAGAAGGAATTGTTCCCGGCGGCGGCGTTGAATTATTAAGAGTTCAGCAAGAACTTGAAAAGAAACTTGAGCAAATCGAATTTGCATCAGATGATGAAAAAGTTGGTTTCAAAATCTTGACAGCAGCTCTTGATGTACCGTTAAGATTAATCGCACGCAACGCAGGCGCTAAAGCTGATGTTGTAGTTGATAACATTCTCGCACATGATGGCGCTTACGGTTACGACGCGCTTAACGACAAATACGTTGACATGTTTGCAGCCGGCATTGTTGACCCTGCAAAAGTTACACGTTCAGCGCTTGTTAATGCAGCATCTGTAGGTTCAATGTTACTCACAACAGAAGCAGCCGTTGTGGATATTCCGGAAGAAAAACCCGCAGCTCCGGCAATGCCTGGCGGAATGGGAATGGGCGGAATGATGTAGTCTTAACATCAGTATCTCATAAAAAAAAGGGCGAAAACGCAGATGTTTTTCGCCCTTTTTAATTTTATTAAATTGATTATTTATTTTCATTTACAACAGAAACGAATACGACATTCATTCCAGAAGGAAGTCCGTTTGGGAAAACTTCTTTTACTTTTTCTGAACGTTTAGTTTCAACAAAACTTCTGACTTTTTTGCCGTTAATTGTATCAACAGAAATCATTTGTTTTACACCGTTAACTTCATTGACCAAAACAAGTCCATTAACTGCATCCCAGATATTTTCATTAATTACTTCTGCTGCTATTGTCATAAAGCTCCTCCTCATCTCTCTTGTACATATATAAAAACAATTCAAAAAGCCGAATTTCAAGAGTTTAATTTTTTGTTACATTTCGCAACAAAAGCCATATTCTATTTACAAATAACTTCTCCCATCTCTTAAATTAGGATACAAAACGAACCACCGCAGCGAAGTGAGGCTGAGTGAACCTGTATGCCTTGTACTGAAGGGCTGGGGGTGAGGTTTTACTGAAACATCTCGCTTGAAAGATATCTTTCTCCGCTGTCCGGGAAAATGACAACAATTAATTTACCTTTGTTTTCAGGGCGTTTGGAAAGCTCGTTTGCCGCCCAAAGCGCCGCACCTGATGAAATTCCAACAAGCATCCCTTCTTTTTTGGGCATTTGGCAGGCCGTTTCGATTGCGTTCTCATCGCTCACAGCAATTACTTCATCCACAACTGATTTGTCAAAGTTTTCAGGAATAAAATTTGCGCCAATACCTTGAATTTTGTGAGCGCCTGCCCTGCCTTGCGTCAAAAGCGGAGAAGATAAAGGTTCAACTGCAACGGCTTTTATAGTTGGATTTTTGGCTTTCAGATTTTTTGCAATTCCGCTGATTGTTCCGCCCGTTCCAACCCCTGCAACAACAATATCAACTTTGCCATCCGTATCATGCCAGATTTCATCAGCAGTCGTTGAATGCGCCGAAGGGTTTGCGGGGTTTGAAAATTGCTGCGGGATGAAGGAATTTTTGATTTCTTTATGAAGTTCATTTGCCTTGTCGACCGCACCCTGCATGCCTTTTGCACCTTCTGTCAAAACAAGTTCTGCGCCGTATGCCGCAAGAAGCTTACGTCGCTCAAGGCTCATAGTTTCAGGCATTGTCAAAATCATTCTGTAACCACGAATTGCACAGACAAGCGCTAACCCAATCCCTGTATTTCCGCTTGTGGGTTCAATTATAACCGTATCTTTGTTAATAAAGCCCGCACGCTCAGCCTCTTCAATCATATTCAAGGCCGGACGGTCTTTCACTGAACCCGCCGGATTTTGCTTTTCAAGTTTCGCCAAAATCACCGCTCCTCCCTCGTTCATGCGGTTAATTTTAACAAGCGGCGTATTACCTATAAGTTCCAAAATATTATCTGCGATCTTCATAAAATCCTCCGTTATCTGAGCGAAAACCTCTGCCGGTTGAGATTTTCCGTCCGAGTTGTTTTAATTTTTCATCAAGTTCAGCATAATCTACCGAAACCTTACCGGGATAAATTTCGTAATTCTTTTTATGCGCATTGTCCGTAACATTTGGCATAACAACATTTGCGCCGGCTTTTAGCGCAAGAATTCTGCCGTTTGGCTGAAGTGTTTCCATCGCCGTTGTTGCCGGAATATTTATATCCGGAAGCAAAAGCCTTGTGAGCGCCATAACTTTTAAAGCCAAAGTTAAATCTCCATTCGGCTGCCCTGCAAGCGGTGTCCGTTCATGTGTTATCAGCGGCCCAATGCCAATCATATCGGCATTCAATTCTTTGTAAAACAAAATATCCTCAGCCAAATCCTCTTCTGTCTGTCCCGGAAGCCCGATTAGCGAGCCGGTGCCAGTTTCAAAGCCGAGTTTTTTCAAATCGTAAAGACATCTTTTACGATTTTCCACATTTTGCCCCGGGTGAAATTTTGCATAAAGATTTTTGTTTGTTGTTTCAATGCGAAGTAAAAACCTGTCCGCGCCGGCTTCTTTCAGAATTTTATATTCTTCAAACGAGCGTTCGCCAATGCTCAGGGTGATTGCAACATTATCACCCTGACCCGACTTGCTAAACTCGCGCTGCTCATTAAGCAATTCTACCCTCTCCCCAAAGGGGCGAGGGGTATTAGATTTAATTTCTTTTATTATGTCCGCCAAGGCTTCGGCAGAAAAGTGCAAATCTTCGCCACTCTGGAGCACGATGGTTTTGTAACCATGAGATATGGCATGTTTTGCGCAATCCAAAATTTCGTCTCTTGTTAGACGGTAGCGTTCAACGTCTCTGTTTTCAGCGCGAAGACCGCAGTAAAAACAATTGCAGCGGCAAATGTTTGAAAACTCAATCAACGCCCTCAGATAAACCTCATCGCCGATATATTTTCGCCTAACCTTATCTGCAGCGCAGAAAAGATATTCGTTTATTGACTTATCTTTCAAAATCGCAGTAATTTCGGCTTTTGAGAGCTTGTGGCACTCACTTGCTTTATCAATAAGGTTTTTCATATATAAATTATACATCAAACTAAAAAGGAGCCTTTCGACTCCTTTAATTTTATTTAATAGCTTCAACGCATTCTTCACAAATTTCGTCGGCATTGAGCTTTCTAAACTTCCAGCAGCGAGCGCATTTTTCGCCTTGAGCTTTTGTAACCCAGACTGTAAAATCGTCTTCTTGGTATTCGTTTAGAACATCGGACGGCCTTTCATCAGTTACATAAGCCTGTGAAGTAATGAAGATATTACAAAGCTCGTCTTCATTTGCTTTCAAGACTGAAGCGTCTTTTGCATTCACGTAAACCGCAACTTCAAGAGAACTTCCGACTTTTTTGTCTGCTCGCAATGGCTCAATCGCACGGCTTACAATCTCGCGGGCTTTTAGAATTTGAGTAAATTCTTCTTCAAGCTTGTCGTTTTTCCATTCGGAATTTGTTTTCGGCCATTCAGAAAGAAGGATACTGATTAAACCATCCTTCTGGCACTCCGGAACGCTCATCCAGATATCTTCTGCCTGGTGCGGCATTACAGGAACAAGCATTCTCACCAAAGCCTGCAAAATTTCATACATTACAGTCTGGCAGGCACGGCGGGAAAGCGATTTTTTGCCTGCTGTGTAAAGCCTGTCTTTTACAATGTCAAGATAGAAAGAGCTTAAGTCAACCGCCGCAAAGTTTTGAAGCTGTTGGAAATATTTGTAAAACTCGTAGTTTTCAAAAGCTTCTGTTACGCCCTCGATTAAGTGGTTGAGTTTGTGAAGCGCAAATTTGTCTAACGCTTTCAAATCTTTGTATTCAACGTAATCAACAGCAGGATCAAAGTCAAAAAGATTGCCTAACAAAAATCTTGCGGTGTTTCTTGTCTTTTTGAAAATTTCAACAAGCTGTTTAACGATATTGTCGCCAATTTTGGTATCGTTTCTATAATCAACAGACGCCGCCCAAAGTCTTAAGATATCCGCGCCGTAGTTTTTGATAATATCGTCCGGACGGATGTAATTTCCAAGAGATTTTGACATTTTTCTGCCGTCTTCACCAAAAACAAAACCGTGGGTCAAAACCGTCTTGTAAGGAGCTTTGCCTTGAGTTGCGATTGATGTTAAAAGTGATGACTGGAACCATCCGCGGTGCTGGTCAGAACCTTCAAGATACATTTCAACAGGCGTTGTACCAAGTTCATCAGAGCGTTTTTCAACAACCGCACGCCAGCTTATGCCTGAATCAAACCAGACATCCATGATGTCGTTTTCTTTTTTCATATGCACGCCGCCGCATTTCGGGCAGACAAAACCTTTTGGAAGAAGTTCTTCAGCAGAGTATTTAACCCATGCGTCAGAGCTTTCTTTTTCAAAAATTTCTGCAACATGTTTGATTGTTTCGTCAGTTACAATGACTTCACCGCAATCTTCGCAGTAGAACACCGGAATTGGAACACCCCACGCACGCTGGCGCGAAATACACCAGTCTGTACGGCCTGCAACCATGTTTGAAATTCTGGCTTCGCCGCTTGCGGGAATCCATTTTACGCCTTTAATTGCGTCAAGAGTTTCTTCGCGGAATTTGTCGACTTTAACAAACCATTGCGGAGTTGCGCGGTAAATTACCGGATTTTTACATCTCCAGCAGTGCGGATAACTGTGGTTGATATCCTGTGCTTTCAAAAGCGCACCGCAATTTTGAAGTTTTTCAATAACGATTTTGTTGCCTTTATAATACGGAACGCCTTCAAGATCTTTGTCGTTAACGGCACTTGTCCAAACACCGCGCCCGTCGAGCGGTGAAAAGACTTCGATACCGTATCTGCATCCGACTTCATAGTCTTCAAGACCGTGTCCCGGAGCAGTATGGACTGAACCTGTACCGGCATCAAGTGTTACGTGTTCGCCCAAAATTATCGGGGACTTTCTGCCTGCAAGCGGGTGAATTGTGTTTAAAAGTTCCAAATCCTGCCCAACGCAAGAACCCAAAACTTTGATATCGCATTCAGACCATTCAACATCAGCCAGAAATGCGCCCAAAAGTTCTTGAGCCACAACATAAACGTCGCCGCCTTTTTCAAAGAAAGTGTACTCAAATTTCGGGTGCATACTGATTGCCATGTTTGACGGAATTGTCCAAGGAGTAGTTGTCCAGATTACCGCGTAAACATTTTTGCCGCCAATGTCAATCATTTTAGCGATTTTTGCAGTTGCTTCATCGTCGAACTTAAATCTTACATAAATTGAAGTTGAGGTGTGATCAGCGTATTCAACTTCGGCTTCTGCAAGTGCAGTTTCGCAAGATGCGCACCAGTAAACAGGTTTCATGCCTTTTTCTATATAACCTTTTTTGTACATTTCGCCGAAAACTCTAACTTGTTCGGCTTCATATTCCGGATTGATAGTCAAATACGGATGTTCCCAATCGCCCCATACGCCAAGACGTTTGAATTCGCTTTCCTGGCCTTTAAGGTTTTTGTGTGCAAATTCGCGGCACTTCTGGCGAAGTTCATAAGGTGTGAGTGCGCTTCTTCCGCCTTTAATATTTTTAACAACGGCGTTTTCAATCGGAAGCCCGTGACCGTCATAGCCCGGAACGTAAGGCGAATAAAAACCTCTTTGTGATTTGTATTTTGTCAAAATATCTTTAAGGATTTTGTTGAGTGCTGTTCCAACGTGAATTTTTTCACTGCTCAGGTACGGCGGGCCGTCATGAAGAATGAATTTGTTTGCTTTATCTTTATTTGCAATTGATTTTTCGTAAATTTTGTTTTCTTCCCAAAACTTTTGGATTTCAATTTCGCGGACTGTCGCATTCGCTCTCATCGCCAATGTAGTTTGCGGGAGATTTAAAGTATCTTTTAATTCAACTTTTGTACTTTCACTCATCTTCATTATCCTTCTTTTATTTCTATATTGTGTTCATGTTCTTTTCTAAATTTTGCGATATCCGCTCCAATACTTTCTTCTTTGGAAATACGGACAAATTCATTCATCTTATTATAATCAAAAACTTTTTCCCATCTTGCAATCACAACAGTTGCAACACAGTTTCCGACAAGGTTTACGGTTGTTCTTCCCATATCAAGAATTTGGTCAATTCCCAACAGAATAGCAACACCCAAAATCGGTATATTAAAGCTTGCCAGCGTACCTGCAAGGACAATCAGCGAAACTCTCGGAAC
>QAMI01000019.1:51152-66589 GCA_003150395.1 Candidatus Gastranaerophilales bacterium
GTAGTTTGCGGGAGATTTAAAGTATCTTTTAATTCAACTTTTGTACTTTCACTCATCTTCATTATCCTTCTTTTATTTCTATATTGTGTTCATGTTCTTTTCTAAATTTTGCGATATCCGCTCCAATACTTTCTTCTTTGGAAATACGGACAAATTCATTCATCTTATTATAATCAAAAACTTTTTCCCATCTTGCAATCACAACAGTTGCAACACAGTTTCCGACAAGGTTTACGGTTGTTCTTCCCATATCAAGAATTTGGTCAATTCCCAACAGAATAGCAACACCCAAAATCGGTATATTAAAGCTTGCCAGCGTACCTGCAAGGACAATCAGCGAAACTCTCGGAACCCCGGCAACACCTTTGCTTGTCAGCATTAATGCTAACATTATAACAACCTGTTGATTGAGGTCAAGATGAATTCCAACGATTTGCGAGGAAAACAAAACCGCCATTGCAAGATATAAAGTGCTTCCGTCAAGGTTAAAGGTATATCCGGTCGGCATTACAAAACCAACTATATTTTTCGGTACGCCAAAACGCTCCATAATCTCCATTGCTTTTGGAAAAGCAGCTTCGGAGCTTGCAGTTGTAAATGCCAAAAGTGCCGGCTCCTGTAAGGCTCTTAAAAGATTTCTAAAGGAGATTTTTACTATTTTACAGACAATAATCAAAACAAGCATCACAAAAACCGCAAGAGCAACATACAACGCTCCGATAACTTTTGCGTAATTTTTCAAAATGCCCAAACCATTAGCACCGATTGTCGAAGCTATCGCACCAAAAATCCCGAGCGGCGCAAAATACATAACATATTCAGTAAATTTAAACATTATTTGCGATACTGAATTAAGGATATCTAAAACCGGTTGTGCTTTCTTACCAACAGCACAGATTGCTAACGCAAAGAAAATAGAAAATACAACAATTTGAAGTAAATTTCCTTTTGCCATCGCATCAATAATACTTGTCGGGAAAATATCTGTAACCATTGCTCCTATTGAAGTATGAGCATGGGTTGCAGCCATCAAACCTGCCTCTTGCATCTGAACAGCATGAGCTGACGTTCCTGAGACAAAACCGACGCCAGGCTGGAAAATATTCCCCATCGTAAGTCCGATTATAAGTGCCAGAGTTGTTACAATTTCAAAATAAATAATTGTTTTAAGCCCGATTTTGCCAAGACTTTTAGCATCTCCGTGACCTGCAATTCCAACTACAAGCGTTGCAAAAAGCAGGGGTGCTATAATCATTTTTACCATTCTCAAAAAGATTTCTGCAAACGGTCTCATTTTTACGGCAAAATCAGGTGCAAAATGTCCGACAATTACACCTAAAAATAATGCTATAAATATCAGGGCTGTAAGTTTAGAGTGTTTCAAAAATTTTCACCTCAAGCGTATTATATTATAAACATGAAAATCATAAAATTTTTAGAAAACATTTTGTTACAAAAGCGCAAATAATTTAAAAGTCCATGTTGCATGCTGTTTTAAATTGATGTAGAATTAGAGAATAAACCATGCTTTAAAGATTTTTTATTTTATGGGGATGATTAACACTTATTTTTCTAATAAGAAGACTTGAATTATTTTATAAATGGAGGTTAGTGTGAACTTAGTGGAAGAAAAATTGAACTTATCCGAAAACGCAATCAAGGTGCTTGAAAGAAGATACCTGAAAAGAGATAAAGACGGAAATTGTACAGAAAAACCGTCAGATATGTTCAAACGCGTATCATTAGCAATCGCAGAAGGTGATTTGAAATTCGGCAAATCTCAGGAAGATGTCGAAAAACTTGCTCAGAAATTTTATGAAACAATTACAAACTGTTATTTTATGCCGAATTCTCCAACCTTGATGAACGCAGGCAGAGAACTCGGACAACTCGCAGCTTGCTTTGTTCTGCCTGTTGAAGACAGCCTTGAAGGAATTTTCGAAACCGTTAAAAATACCGCGCTTATTCACAAATCAGGCGGCGGTACAGGATTTTCTTTCTCTAAATTAAGACCTAAAAATAGTGTTGTACGTTCAACAATGGGCGTTTCATCAGGCCCTGTTTCATTTATGGAAGTCTTCAACGCTGCAACAGAAGCTGTTAAACAAGGCGGTACCAGACGCGGCGCAAACATGGGGATTTTAAGAGTTGACCACCCAGATATTTTGGATTTCATCAACTGCAAATCTGATAACAATAAATTAAACAACTTTAACATTTCGGTTGCTATCACAGACAAGTTTATGGAAGCTCTTAAAAACGGCACTGATTACGATTTGGTTAACCCGCAAAATAATCAGGTTGTCGCAAGAATGGATGCTAAAAAAGTTTTCGATTTAATCGTTGACGGCGCCTGGAGAAACGGCGAACCCGGAATTATCTTCATAGACAAAATGAACGCTGACAATCCAACACCTTTAGTCGGTCAAATTGAATCAACAAACCCTTGCGGTGAAGTTCCGCTTCTTTCATACGAAGCCTGCAACCTCGGCTCAATCAATCTTGGCAGAATGGTTGTTGAAAGTGCAAACGGACCGATTATTGATTGGAAACTGCTTGCTGAAACAACAAGAACTGCAATAAGATTTTTGGATAACGTAATCGCTGTTAACAATTATCCGCTTCCGCAGATTTCCGAAATGGTTCAAAACAACAGAAAAATCGGACTCGGTGTGATGGGCTGGGCTGATATGCTTATGAAAATGAGGCTTTCATACAGTTCGGAAGAAGGCACAAAACTCGCTTCTCAGGTTATGGAATTTATCGATTACGAATCAAAATGTGAATCAATTGAGCTTTCAAAAGAAAGAGGCAGATTTAACAACTTCAAAGGCAGCATTTACGATGGCAAAAACTTCCTTTACAACAAATACAAAGGAAAATCTGCAGGCAAAGTTTCTGACGAACAATGGAAAGAACTTGATGCACAAATCGAAAAATACGGCATTCGCAACGCAACAACAACCTGCATTGCTCCGACCGGAACAATTTCAATGATTGCAGGCGCTTCAGGAGGTGTTGAACCTTTATTCGGACTTGTATTCTCAAGACTGATTATGGACGGAACTGAAATGCTTGAAATTAACCCTATTTTCAAGGATTACGCAGTAAAACACGGTTTCTATTCAGAAAATTTGATGAAAGAAATCGCAAAAACCGGCTCTGTTGCACACGTTGACAAAGTTCCAGCTGACGCTAAAAAGATTTTTGTAACAGCTCACGATGTTTCGCCTTACTGGCACGTTAAAATGCAGGCTGCATTCCAACTTCATACAGATAACGCTGTTTCAAAAACTGTTAACTTTGAAGAACACGCAACCCGCGCTGATATTGAAGAAGCTTATATTTTGGCTTACGAAAACAATCTTAAAGGAATTACCGTATACCGAAACAACAGCCGCCAGTTCCAGCCTATGAATCTGGATTCTAAAAAATCAGAAGCTCAGATTGAAGCTGAAAAATCAATGAAAACAGTTTCTGAACCCGTTAAAGAAGAATACAATCCCACAGGCGAAATTAAGACTGTGAAATGCCCTGAATGCGGGAATGAAATTCAAATGGCCGAAGGCTGCTTCATCTGCCTCAAATGCGGTTATTCCGGCTGTTCATAGTGGACGAAGTCCACTCTTACGTATTGGAGCTGGCATACAAGTTGCGCTGTTGTAAGAATTAGGACTGCAAGTCCAGAATTAGGACTATGCGCTAAGTTAGGACAATGTCTTATGACGATTATCGTGACTTGCCCTCGCCCCTTGAGGGGAGAGGGCAGGTTTTATTAGTGGTGGACGAGGTCAATGCAATGCCAATCTACTTATATTTACCCAAATAATAACTGAAAATAATTTTTGTAAACTTTACTTAACACTGGCTAAAAAATTAGCAATAAAATCTTAACTTTATACTTATAATAAATAATGAAGTGTAAGTAGAAAGGTTTTGTTATATGAAAACAGAAATGGTAAATGCGTTGAATTCGTCAATTATTGGCGGGAATTTAGTTCAAATGGACAATAAAAACCGCTATCATGTTACTGACAAAAATGGAAAAAGAAAAGTACTTTCTCAAGACCAGTTCAAACGTAATCTTGAAAACAATTACGATAAAATCCAAACAGGCCAGGAGTTTACCTTCAAAAAATCAATGTCGCCAACGAAAAAAACTATTTTAACGTTAGCAGGAATTGGTGCAGCCATTGCCGCTGTCATTTATCGTAAAGATATTTTGAAAATCTTTAATAAATCAAAAATAAAAGAAAAATTAGACGACGTAGCCTCAAGCCCGAGCGGTCAAAAAGTTCAAAAAGCAATAGAAGAACAAATAACCGTCATAAAAGAAGCTGTTAAAAATCCGGAACAAACCGGCGCAAAAATAGGCGATAAGGCTAAAAACATAACCTACGCTGTTACAACAAAAGCCCTAAAAGCCTGGCAGAATGTTTCAGACTTCTTAAAAGGTTTTAAAAAATAAATTAAATATCAATATATAAGTTATCGGCGTATTCATTGAATACGCCGTTTTTATATAACAAAACCGCAGCTTTACATCTCAACCGGTTTTGTATATAATAAACAGGCAAAGGAATAATAAAATGCCTCTATTACAAGCCGAAAAAGAAATTCAAGAGATAGTAAAACAAACCGGATTACAACATATTGCAATTATTATGGATGGCAACCGCCGCTGGGCAAAGGAACGAAATCTTCCATCCGCGTTCGGTCACAAAAAAGGTGTTGACGCTCTTAAAGCCGCAATGAGAGCCTGCGACGATTTCGGCGTAAAATATCTGACAGTTTACGCATTTTCAACAGAAAACTGGAACAGAAATCCTGAGGAAGTTGCGTTTCTTATGGATTTGCTCGGCGTAACTTTACAAAACGAACTAAAAGAAATGCACGAAAATAATGTTGTAATTTCTTTTATCGGCGACACAACTAAATTGAGTGAAAAACTTCAAAAAATATTAAAAAATGCAGTTGACAAAACAAAAAACAATACCGGCGTAAACCTTCAAATCGCCTTTAATTACGGAGCACGCGACGAAATCACACATGCGGTTAAAAATATTTGTAAAAAAGTTCAAACTGGCGAAATTTCACTTGATGAAATTACAGAAGAAACTATTTCACAAAATATTTACACAAAAAACATTCCGGATCCTGATTTGTTAATAAGAACCGGCGGTGAAATGAGAGTTTCAAACTATCTATTGTGGCAGATTGCATACTCTGAAATACTGGTTACCAAAAGATACTGGCCGGAATTTGACAAAAAGTCGCTTGCAGAGGCGATTTTGGAGTTTCACAGCCGCCAGAGACGCTACGGAAAATAAACAGAAAGTAAAGTTTATGAAAATAATAATTGCAACACAAAACCCGCATAAAGTTGAAGAAATAAAAGAGATTGCAAAACTTTTCAAATTTACAGGAGCGGAGTTTTTACCCATAGATAAATCTTTGGACTTTAACCCGGTTGAAAACGGAGTGACATTTGAGGAAAACTCTTATATTAAAGCAAAAGAAGCTAACCGGCTGACAGGTGAATTCACGCTTGCGGATGATTCCGGACTTTGCGTTAATGCGCTTGATGGTGCTCCGGGAATTCATTCTGCACGATATGCCCAAACTCCGGAAAAACGTATTGAGAAATTATTGGAAGCCTTAAAGAATTCAAATGACCGCAGCGCTAAATTTGTGTGCTCAATGACTTTAATTAACCCCAAAGGCGAACCCATTTTTACCTCACGCGGCGAATGTCTTGGGAAGATTGCTTTTACGCGCTCCGGCGCCAACGGATTTGGATACGACCCCGTTTTTGTTGTTGAAGGCACTCAAAAAACAATGGCCGAAATGACAGAAGACGAAAAAAATACCATTTCACACCGCAGTCTGGCTCTTCAAAAAGTTTTTGATTATCTTAAAAACTGTCCGGAAGGGCGATATTAAATTATTGATTTTTTAAATGTCTCAGGTATAATTAAATTGTTGCAAATGCAACACAATTAAATACACTAAAAAATATATTAGCAGATTAGGGAGAGCCAATGAAGAAAACTATTATTATAATATTAGCAGTAATATTTGGTGCAATTTTACTGCGTTACGGGATATCCGTCTACAACAATATAAAAACTGGCCAGGCGATGCGCAGCAGACCTGCCCCGCAAGTAGTTGTAGAAACTATACAGGAGCAAAACATTATTAGAACTTATGAAGCTCCCGGACGAGTTGTTGCAAAATACAGAGTCGATGTCTTAGCACGTATTGCAGGATATTTAACAAAAAGTTACTTCAAAGAAGGCGATTATGTAAAACAAGGGCAGACGCTATTTCAAATAGAACCGACCGAGTTTTCAAACTCTGAAAAAGTCGCACAAGCAAATGTTGCAAATCTGAAAGCTCAATTAGCCTATGCAGAAAAACAGCTTGCCAGAGCAAAAGAACTTGTTGCAAAAGATTACATTGCAAAATCCCAATATGATCAAATGTTATCTCAAAGAGATTCTTTGAAAGCACAGCTTGCATCTGCTGAAGCAAGTTACAACGATACAAAAAGAATCATGGGTTACACAATGGTGAAATCTCCGGTTGACGGGCGTGTCGGGATAATCAACGTAACCGTTGGAAACTATGTAACTCCGTCTTCCGGTGCGCTTACGACAATTAATAGTATGAACCCGATATATGTAACTTTCCCGCTTGATTCAAATGATTACGCAATACTTTCTAATTCAGACGGCGAAGCAAATACAAACAGAAAAGTCGAATTATATATGTCAAACGGTGAAAAATATAAATTGGACGGCATACAGGATTTTCAAGACAATAAAGTAGACCAGTCAACAGGTACAATTACAATGAGAGCAACATTCCAAAATCCAAATAATACACTTATTCAGGGAGAATTTTTGACAGTAAAACTTTATGCAAATAAACCGTCAAACGTTCCTGTTGTTCCTCAAACTGCAGTTCAGGAAAACCAGGCCGGAAAATATGTTTACAAGCTTGATGCTCAAGACCTTCCGCAGCTTACTTACATCAAAACAAAAGGACAAAACGGAGATTTTTGGATAGTAGAAGACGGACTTAAAAAAGGCGACCGCATAGTTTCAGACGGTCTTCAAAAAGTAACCCCGGGCCGCCCGGTTACAATAGTTTCAGCAGAAGAAATGCAAAAACTTAAATCGCAAGAAGAAAAAGCTGAAAACAAAAATCAAAACAATAAAAAATAAGTTATAAAACATTTTTACAGACTAAGAGAGGAAAGGACAGGATTAGGCTTCAAGGAAGCCGGGTTCTGTAAATATAAAAAATATGGCAGAAAAAAACGGAAACTTATTTATACAACGCCCAAAACTTGCAATTGTAATATCATTGGCAATAATACTTGCCGGTATGCTTATGATAAATCTTCTTCCGCTGGAAGAATACCCGTCAATTACACCGCCGCAGGTTGTTGTAACAGCAACTTATGCCGGCGCAAGTTCTGACGTTGTTGAATCAACTGTTGCAGCCCCTATTGAAGCTCAGCTGAACGGGGTTGAAGATATGATTTATATGTCCTCAACATCTCAAAACGGGCAATACCAGTTAACACTGTATTTTGAAGTTGGCTCAGACCCGGATATGGCTGTTGTCAACGTTCAAAACCAGCTTCAACTCGTAACACCACGACTTCCGGAAGATGTTAAACGCTATGGGCTTTCTGTAAAAAAATCCACAGGCGGCCCTGGTCTTATGATGATTTCCGTAAACTCGCCCACACACACTTATGACTCTTTATACATTGCAAACTACGCCTCGATTTATATAAAAGACGAGCTTGCACGTATCAAAGGTGTTGGTAAAGTTTCAGTATTCGGTTCAGCCGATTATTCAATGAGAATCTGGCTTGATGCTACAAAAATGGCAAACCTTGGAGTATCTATTGCTGAAGTAAGCAAAGCAATACAATCTCAAAACACTCAAAGTCCGGCAGGCGATTTGGGTGTTGAACCAATGAAAAATAAACAAATGATTAAGCTTACAATGCGTACAAAAGGCCGCTTGCAGGATACAACAGAATTTGAAGACATTATTGTTCGTTCAAAGCCGGATGGTTCACAAATTAAATTAAAAGACATTGCACGTGTAGAATTAGGTGCGGAAAGTTACTCATATTTTTCACGTATTGGCGGCCGTGATTCAGCTATTATTTCAATAAGCCAGCTGCCGGAAGCGAATGCTATTGACCTTTCAAATAAAATTCAGAAGAAAATGGAAGAATTGTCAAAAAGTTTTCCTCAAGGCATAGAATACAAAATTCAGCGTGATGAAACGCGATTTGTTCGTGAATCAATCAAAGAAGTTATAAATGCAATCGGACTTGCGATTGTACTTGTCGGAATTGTAACTTATTTATTTTTAGGAAGCGCAAGAGCTGCATTTATTCCATTCTGCGCTATTCCGGTATCATTAATCGGCGTTTTTATCTTCATGAACATTCTTGGATTTTCAATAAACCTGTTGATTTTGTTCGGATTAGTACTTGCGGTAGGATTGGTTGTAGACGATGCGATTGTTGTTCTTGAAAATACTCAAAGGCATATTCAGGAAGGTAAAACTCCTAAAGACGCTACTGAAGTAACAATGAAAGAAGTTTTTGGTGCTGTACTTGCAACCTCATTAGTTTTGATGGCAGTATTTGTTCCTGTTTCATTTATGGCTGGAATTACCGGCCAAATGTTCAGACAGTTTGCGTTATGTATTGCATCATCAATCGGTTTATCAACTCTTGTCGCATTGACATTAGCGCCAGCTCTCTGTTCTATGGTTTTGAAATCCGGTGAGGAAGAAAATCATATTCAATTTATTCAAAAATTTGATGAATGGTTTAACAAAATCAGAGATAAATATTTAATAGGAGCTAAATTTTTCATAGATTCTCCTAAATTGACAATTATAACATTTTTTGCAATTGTAGCACTTATTATATTTATTGGAAGAATTATTCCGCAAGGATTTTTACCAACAGAAGACAAAGGTGCAATTTTTGCGCAAGTTCAGCTTCCTGACGGTTCTTCGGCCTCAAGAACAGATATTGTTGCAACAGAAATAGAAGAAAAAATTCTTGCAATCAAGGGTGTCGAAAATACGATTACTCTTGTCGGCTATTCCGGTGAAAATACCGCACTTATTGTTGCAGAACTAACGGAATGGTCAGAAAGAAAAACAAAAGAACTTTCAATGCAAAGTATTATGAGCCAAATGCAAAAGCAATTCTCAGACTATCCTTCAGCCAAAATTGCAGTATTTGCTCCGCCTTCAATTTCCGGTTTGGGTATGTTCGGAGGTTTTGAATACCAGCTTTTAGATAAAGGTGACAGGACGCCTCAGGAACTTTATGAAGAAGCGCAGAAACTAATTGCAGCAGCAAATAAAAATCCTGCATTCCAGCTTGTTTACACCTCATTCACAGCAAACCTGCCGCAGCTTTTGATAAACGTTAATGCCGATAAAGCAATGGCTCAGAGCGTTGAAATCTCTGAAATATATAACGCACTAGCAGGATATTTCGGGAAATCCTATGTAAATGACTTCAATAAATATGGTCGTGTTTATCGTGTATACTTACAGGCTGAATCTGAATTCAGAGAAAAACCTGCGGATATATACAAAATATTTGTCAAAAATAATTACGGGAATATGGTTCCCCTTACCTCAGTTGTAGATATAAAAGAAATTGTCGGTCCTTACAGTTTGACAAGGTTTAATATGTACCCTGCAATTACAATTAACGGAATGACCCGAACAGGTGTCAGTTCAGGTGATGCAATGAAGATAATGGAACAAATTTCTGATGAAGTTTTACCAAAAGATATGGGATATGCATGGTCAGGAAGTTCTTTGCAGGAGCATGAATCCTCGGGACAAATTCTTCCTATTATTGCAATGTCACTGATATTTGTTTACCTGTTTTTGGTCGGATTGTATGAAAGCTGGATGCTGCCGATAGCCGTACTGTTGATATCACCTGTTGCGTTAGCCGGAGCATTATTCTTCCAGTATGTATCAGGAATTTTCGGACCATTTTCAGGTTTGTCACTTGATATTTACGCTCAAATCGGGCTTGTAATGTTAATCGGGCTTTCTACAAAACAGGCAATTCTTATCATAGAATTCGCAAAAGATGCGCATGAAGAAGGAATGCCCTACAAAGAAGCGGCATTACAGGCGGCCAAATTAAGATTTAGAGCAGTAATGATGACAAACATAGCATTCATCTTAGGACTTCTGCCGCTTGTATTTGCAAAAGGCGCCGGAGCGGCAAGCCGTAATTCAGTCGGTATGACAGTTTTCGGAGGGATGATGGCAGTTGCGTTTATCGGAACCTTCCTTGTTCCGGCTTACTACGTATTAATTGAAAGTTTCAAAGAATTTACCCACAAATTGGCAAAAGAATACAAGGAAAAGAAAAATCATAAGGAAAGTTTATAAACTATGCTTAAAAGAGTCATAACAACATTATTAATATTAACTTTAAGCCCCGCCGCTTACGCGCAGGACATAATAAATAACGTTGGCAACACTATTAACACAAAAGAATACCCCCAAGCTGAAGAAGTTTTACCGAAAAAAGTTGATGACAAAATTGTCATAGAAGGTTCTGTAGAAAAAAATATTGACCTTACGCTTGAAAGGTGCCTTGAAATCGCACTGGGCAACAATCCGCAAATTAACGCAGCATTTCATGATGTTCTGGCTTCCGACTCGAGAATCAAACAGGTTTGGTCAAACTACTTTCCGCAATTCAGCTGGCAGACCGGCTATACCAAAATTAAACAGCTTCAATTATCAGATGCTTTAGGAAGAAACTTGACCTTTAATTACTTCATACTGGGACAAATAACATTGCAACAGATGCTCTATGACTTTGGTGTAACTCAAAACCAGGCAACAATCAGACGCTTGGAATATGAAGGACAAAAATCAACACTGTCTGAAACTATTAATACTGTAATCTATCAAACAAAAGATGCATACTTCAATCTTCTATATTCCTACGAAAATGAACGCGTTGCAAAAAACACAGTTGCGCAATACACAATGTTTTATGACCAAGCTAAAGCCTTCTACGAAATAGGTTTAAATCCGAAAGTAGATGTCACAATTGCAGAATCAAATTTAAGCAATGCGAAACTTCAGCTTATTCAGGCAAGTAACGCTGTAAATCTTGCAATGGCAAAGTTAAATAACGTAATGGGGGTTCCTTTTATTGATGAATACTCAGTTCAGGAACGCTTAAGATATGAGCCTGTAGATATAACATTACAAGCTGCGGTTGATATAGCACGCGAATCAAGACCTGATTTGAAACTTGCCGAAACAAAAGTCGAAACAGCAAAACAAACTCTTAAGCTGGTGAAAAAATCATATTTCCCGACACTATCAGTTGAAGGCCAATATCAGATAGGCGGTAAAAGCTGGACTAACAATTACGGTTATAATATCGGCGGATATTTAAACTTTCCTACAATTAACGGCATGTTAATCCGTAACGAAATTAAAGAGGCTCGTTACTTGTATGATAAAGAACTTGCAAACGCACAGAATACGCAAAATCAAATATATCTTGAAATCCAAAACGCTTATTTGACACTTGTAGAAAAGAAAAACCAAATTCCGGTCGCAATTTTGCAGGTAAAACAGGCAAAAGAAAACTATGAACTTTCATACGGACGCTATCGCGTTGGCGAAGCAAATCCGATTGAACTTAAAGAAGCACAAACATCATATCAGACAGCTCAGTTAAATTATTACAGCGCACTTTACCAGTATAACACTGCAAAAGCCGCGCTTGAAAAAGCAATCGGCAAAAATCTTGTAAATCAGGAAGATGACATTGAACTTGAACTTGATAATGATACAAAGGCTTCTGTTGAAAAGCAAAGTTAAAAAAGCGTCAGTTTACAACATATCGGGGAAATTGTTAAGTTTTCTTTACAATATTTTTACATAAAAAGCAATTTTTAATCTTTTATATACTTTATATATACAAGAGAGATAAAGAAGAGTTTAAGAAAGAGAGCTAACAATGTTACCAACAGCATCAGGTTCAAAAAATGATACTAATGGAAATGGACAATTCGGAAGTTTAATAAGAAAAAGAACAAATCGCAAAAGCTACAGAGGTTCATCTTACGAAGATTTCACATATCTGGATAAAAAAGACAGAAGAATGCGTTTCAATACATCACAAGATCCGATATATTACGTATTTGACTGCATTGAGAACAGACCGATAAGCACGCTGGCAAAAGAATTCGTAAAGGACACATTCTTTGAAATCACAAACTTTGTATCAAAAGTCGTTGCATAATTAATAGGAAAAAGGAAAAGAAGGAAAATAATAAAAGACGGTAAAAAAGCCGTCTTTTTTATTACAAAATTTTCAACCGCACTCCGCAAAACTCAAATCTTAGCCGGAGAAATACCCCAATGAAGTTTGTCACGCAATACAGAATAGAAATCAGCGTCTTCAAGAAGCGCTAACTTAGCTTTGTAGTCGGATTTACCAATTTCTATATCGCATTTACATTCATAAAAGCTCTGCCCGTCAGTTGACACAACAAAACCGTTTTCACAATCATTGACAGAAATTGAAATTAATTCATTGTCAGGAATTACCAAAGGTCTTGCAGTGAGGGTATGCGGGCAAATAGGAACGACAACAAACGCCCCCAGATTTGGCGAAAGCACAGGTCCTCCAGCCGAAAGTCCATACGCTGTAGACCCTGTTGGAGTAGAAATTATAAGCCCGTCAGCTAAATAATCACAAACCGGCTTTCCATTAATCTTCAACGATAAACGTGCAGTTCTGCCAAGTGTATTGCCTTTTATAACAAAATCATTTAAAGCAATATTTTCACCGCTCTGAAGCATAATTCTTTCTTCAACATGAAACTTACCATCAAGGATTTTTAAAACAGATTTTTCAAGATTTTCTTTCGGGGATTGGGAAAGAAACCCTAGCCGTCCCAAATTTATACCAAAAATCGGAGTCGAATATTTGGCAAAAAATCTTGCTGCTTTAAGAATTGTTCCATCACCGCCAATTACAAAAGCGAAATCAGAACCGGTTTTTAAATTATCAATATCAAAAATTTGTGCCTCAATATTATGACTTGCAAGGATTTCAGCAAGAGTATCTTTAACTTTTACTGAATGCGGGATTTTAATATTAAAACAAATTACATACTTTTTCAAATTCATATATAAAAAATAGCATATTTTAACGTTTTTCGCAAATGACCGTAAAGTTATGACGCAAACGCAATCAAAATCATAATAGCCAATTGACTAATATCATTTTGATTACGCCTCACAATAACACCATGTCATCCTGGGCATCCGCTTAGAAGACACACTGAAACCTGTGCACTTGGGTGAAGGATCTTTGGAGGCATTCCAGTTTGGTTTGTGGAGATTCTTCGCCGCGACGCAATGAAGGCTGACTACAGGTAAAGATCCTGCTCTGAGAATGACAGGAAGAAAAGAAAAAGGCGCCTTCGTTTATTTACGGGCGCCTATATTGAGCAAAAAGTATTAGTTTTAATTAACCCTATTTATCCCGCACAATTAAGTGTGAAATCATCATTTAGTGTACCACTATAAGTTTTATTATAACTTGAAGAACCTCCGCAATATGGTGAAGCATAATTACCATCACTAGAAGTACTTCCATTATAGTATGTATGGTATTGTAAATTAGATATTGAATACTTTGATCCTTTCGGAACTTCAATACTTAAAGAACCTGATGTCTCCCCACCAGATATAGTTATTGATTCAAAATTGGTGTACTTCTTTCCGGTCGGTTCAACCACCTCTAAAAAAAAGTTACAATCAGTTCTATCACCACTACCATGAGGCATTGAAAGCTTAACAGTTATAGTTTTATTTTCAACAACAGGTTTAACTGAACAGCCTTCGCAACCAAATTCTGCCTTGGAACTGTAAGACGAATTTGCATTTTTTAAAGGGATAGTTATTTTTGAAGGATTAAACTTACTCCAACTAAATTGACAGCCATCACCTTGTTTACATGTATGCCCTGATACTGAGCCGGTTATCGTATATGTTGCGCCAACTGGAACTGAAAATTGTGTACTTGACGAAGAGGTATCAGTTGGTGAAAGTGTACCGGTTTTGCTAAACCCCTTGTTACTTGTTACTGAATATTTTACACTTGCGCCTGATACACAGCATGAGCTAACATCTGCAGTTAATGTTATGTTTGATTCCTTAGGATCAGGTTTAGCTTCACCGCATACGGCTTTAATACTTATTTTGCCGGTTTCTCCTTCTGCTATGGTTATTGAAGTACTTGGAGACATTGAGGCAGAGTTAGGTAATCCCCAAGCATCATCTTGTTGACTTTCTTTTTTACGTACCTCTATTGATTTTATTAAGGTATATTTACCTGCGGCTACTTCTTGAGTTACAGAACCATATGCTTTTTCCTTTCCATAATCTATTGAATATTTGTTTGTTCCGCTTAATGTTACAGTACCCTTTACCGCATCACAGTCAGAATCCCAAGAGACTGTTACTTGAGTTTTTGCCGCAGGGGCGTCTTTACACTCACCGGTTACGGATACTGTGGATGTATTACCGACTGTTACATCCACTGTACTCGGAGATACCGAATAAGTACCACCATCTGACGACCACGGGCAAGTTACGCTGTTATCAGTCTTCTTACAGAATTTTATGTTCTCTGCAGTTACATTGTATTTGCCTGGCATTACAGACGCACAATGACTTTCTCCTGAAGCTCCGTTTCCAAATACGCATTCACTGGAACCCACTTTTACTTTGCCTTGTAAACCATCACAACCAGTAGTACTCCATTTTATCTTGACATCTCCTCGGGAGGTTGTGCCGCATGGGATTTCTTCATAATTTACAGGAATTAAATTCGATTTGCCGGCCACGACTTCAAAATTGTCGGGGGATGTCATAAGAGAAGTCATAGGCGCCCACCAGTTGCCGGTATTATTTCCTGTGTAAGTTACATACCATTGTGATACGCGTGGCAAAAGAGAATATATACCGGGTGAAAGTTTTAGGCAAGCCTCTTTTGGCCCTACTATCAAGAATTTGCCACGACCACCTGTTGTTTTTTGTATTATTTCATTAACACCATTACCTGTTATTTGCAAAGTCCACATTGCTCCGGTAACACGTCCTGGACCATTTTGAGAGGGTTGATAGTATGCATTGCATGGGCTGAACATTGGTTGAAAACATACATCTGTTTCTGCATTTTGAGCTACACATTTGCCGGTAAGGTCGACTACTCCGTCTTTGTCAACTATTGCAACTTTTACATCGCTTGCAGCAGCGCTGTTGTTGAACATGTATCCGTCTTTGGGCGTTACTACGACCGTGTGAGTACC
>QAMI01000059.1 GCA_003150395.1 Candidatus Gastranaerophilales bacterium
GCATCATCCGGTGTTAGCGGCGGTGGAACAACAGCTTGTCAGTCAAAAACAGTTACAGTTGAATATAGCAGAAACCAAGCAAATGATTTCCCACAATGGCTAAAAGATGTTCAAGGTGCTGGTCAATTGCCGGTTATTGAAGAAGGGGAAAAATATAATACAACAGTTACCGGTTGTGTTGCTGCAGTTCAGTACGGCAATGGCGGTAAAGCTGGTGAAACTCTTTCAATGTTTTTTCCACGCTTAAATAATGTTCAAATTACAATGCAACCCGGTAAAGGCGGTTCACTTGGCAGTGCCGGTGCTGAAACCGTTGTCAAAATAGGTGATGTTGAAATGAAAGCTGCAGGCGGGACTGGCGGTTCAGGCAGTGCAACTGAAACATTATGGTTTGATAGTACGGATTCTATTTGCAAAGTTACGGATAATGCTTCCAGAGAGCCTGATACCTCAGATTTCGGCACAAGTATTGAAATGGATTTTGGAACAAAAATGGTATCTCAAATGGCATCAGCTTGCGCCGGCGGCGGTGGTGCCGGAGGGTTCAACACAACTAATGGGTCTTTGACAAGATATACTGTTAACGGGGTAGACGTAACTGCTTATGTTAAGAAAACAGCTTGTCAGGCGAAAATTGCCTGTGCCACTGGCGAAAATGATACTGGAGCAGCTCAGACAGGCAGAAACGGAGCGGTAGTAATATTATGGTAAAAGATAAACAATTATCGGGATTTTCGTTATTAGAGGCCAGCGTGACAATGCTTATTGTTGCAGTTTTTGTTGCCTTATGTTCGAATGCATTCACAAAACGCCACATTACATATCAGGAATCAGACGGTCATGGCAGATATGAGTGTTACCGTAACGGCGGCGGAATAGTACAAAGATATGTTGAAAATAACAGTCCGCGTAATGTTGCTGGTACAACTTGTGTTTTCAGACCGCCAAGGTATGCAAAATATCTTCTTATAAATGCTGCAGGCGGGGGGTCAGGTTCAGGTGCAGGTACTTTTATAAGTACATTTTATACTTCAATTGATGCGCCATTGACAATTACTCCGGGAGCGGCCGGAGGAGCTACGACTATTGCTAAAGGCGGAACGACAATTGTTTCAGCAGCCGGCGGCGGTGGTGAAATGGTCGCGATAAGTACTGCAGCAAGCAATGTTAAAAGCTGTACATTCCAATCGACTTTATTTAACGGTTGCGGCACAACTGCAAACTGCACACAATCAGGTTCTAACCTGTCAGTAACATTTTGCAGATCAAATGATGCAGGTGATTCCCAAAATTTGCAAATCCCGATTGCTGATGTAAAAAAATATAAGCAGTCTTATTCCGGTTCTTCACTTGTTTATGCAGATATTTCAGATTATGTCGGTCATAATATAGCAGCTGAAGATGCCGTTAAGATGGTCACAAACGGCACCTTTAAATCTTATTTTACTGTCAATGTTGAATTTGATACTACAAATTCAACTGAGTCACAAATGGAAAATTATCTATCAGCTCTTGGCATAGAAGATGGTATCGCGGATGCCAGACCTGGAGCCCCAGGGCAACCAGGAGGGGTTGTAATACTTTGGTAGATAAAAGTTTTTAATAATACTTAATAGATGGCAGTTGTATTCGACTGCCATCTTATTTTTTTAATTATATTAAATTTTAGTTTGTAATATAAGAATTTAGCTTTCTGCTTTGGTTTGAGTAATGCTAGAGTTAAAGTTTTTTTCTTTTAGATGTTTATCTATATAAAATCAATAATTTATATTAGTGAAAGAAAAAGCCCTCATTTTAAGAGGGCTTTTGATATTTATAATGTTTAGCGTTAAGTTATTACCATCTGATAACAACAACCCCTGAGATACCATCTTGAGCGGCCGGAGTTGATGACCAGTATGTTCCTTTGCGGCAGGCGTAGGTTTCCATGTCCTTCTCATTAAGTATAAGCCCAATGTTACCTCTAACTTCATAGCCAGCGAGGTTGTTTTCATTCTCAAACGCAAACCAACGCTGCCATTCACTTGCCCAGCAGTAATTGCGAGAGCCGCCGCCATCACCGCCGGCACCTGAAGCTAACAGCCATTGGTTGAGTATATTGTCGTCGCCCATCGGTAAAACTAAGTTCATGATATTTGATTTTATGTTCGACATGCTTGCCTCTTCACCCGGGGTTCCATTTTGACCTTTAGTGAAATCGCCACCTTGGTACCAGGTCGGGAGCTGTTCTGTTGGAGTTACTAGCCCGCCAGGGCCGCCTGCTCCACCAAGAACTGTTAATACAGTCTCTGCCGCTTCTCCACCTTCAGGTGAGAATTGAATAGTGGTATCTCCTCCGTCTTCTCCTGCATTACCGGAGCCTTCTGCTCCGCCAGCACCGCCTTTGCCAGGTATAATTATATATTCACCGTCTTTTACTGAACGGATAAGCTTAACATTGTATCCGCCAGCTTTTCCGCCTTCTCCATATTGGAGATAGTTGGTGTTCCAGGTGTATTTGTAGTTGTATTTGCCGTTTTCTTCTCCTTTTGGGTCTGCATTGGGTCTTATTAAACAGTAGCCAACGTGATTTTCCCCGCAAGTTCCGGTTTTTGTATTGCCTGTCTGCGTACCTTTTGCACGGCCAACTCCGTCAACGGGAGCACTTTTACCAGCTTCAGGAGTTGTACCGCCGGTTGTTTTTTTGCGTGCACCCTGGCCTTTTGTTGGAGGAAGTACATTAACTTCACAAGAATCTCCGCCAAGTTCTACTCTTGCTGAACCTTGAGAATCTGTTCCGTTTTGTGCATAGCAGCTTGGTTGTGATTTCCATTCAGCTTCAGTATACATTGCTTTATAGCCTGCTCCGGTACAGTTTTTATCACTGCCTCTTATTCCAGGAACTACATCTGAGTTGCCGACATATTTTATGCCAAGACCAGCGCCAATGTCATTTGTACGGCATTGAACACCTTTACCGCCTTTCCCGCCATCTACTTTTTCCGGATAGTATGATGCATACTTTGATGATGGGCTATATGTATGTAGACATTCTGTACCTGATGAGTGTTGATTTACATAACTGCATTGAGGTGAGGAATTATAATGGTAGTTATGATTATACTTTGTCGTTGTGCGACAATTGTAAATCTCATTAATGTAGTTATGTCCTGATGGGCAAGTATCAACCTTAGATGTGCTATATGATACTTTATAGCCAGTAACCAAGCTTTTTACTGGTGGGTCATTGAAATAATCATTAGGGTCGTTTGCATCTTGTTCAATTGGTGTTTTTTTATTCTTGCCACAGTCTTGTATAGAAGTTGGCATATTTGATGAAGGGCCGTTCCCTTTTGCATCACTGAAACATCTGGTTCCATATGCATTGTTATTTGTTTCAGAGCCGTCATAAAGGATTTTTTGGTTATAAACTTCAGATGACATTTTGGTTACAATTTTTGCAATTGCTGCTGAGCCTCCGCCCATAGGAATAATATCATCTCCAAATGCATCTCTTATGCCTCCTGTATCACAACTAACGTTAACTTTGTCAAAAACTTGTAAGAATGAACCAAAAATTCCATCGCTAACGCCGGAAAATTTGCTGGGGTTTCCGTAGTTGCAGATACTATATGTGTCGTTTTGGTCTCTAAGCACCTGACGTTCTTTTTCTTTTGTAGTATCTCCATTTGCTTTATCTTTTTCATAAACTCTTTTTGGAGGATTCGGTTCTTTATTTCTGTAGTCAAATGTGTAAGTATCAACTGCAGATACTTTAAGATTTGAGTATGTATCAGTAAAAGAACTTGATGGATAAGTATATCTTTCACAGGTACCGGTATGGAGTGGCCCATAGTCATAATAACAATCACAGTCATAAGTTTTATATGTCCGGCCGTTACATTTTGTATAACCGCTATGCCACTTTCCATCATCATCATAATAACCTGGTTCGTAAGATGTTGACCCGTCACAATGACAATCATAATCACTATAATCACAACCATATTCTTTACAAGTCTTATGACAGCCCCACGACTTGTCTTGGTACCTGTAACTGCATGTTGTATAATCATAGGGCTTACTATAGGTTTGGCAAGTATATTTTCTTTCTTTGTCACCTTGATATTTCCACTCCCTATATTTTAAACAAATAGGAGTAGTATCCTGCTTAATGTAGTACAAATCCCCGCCGTCACCTGCGTCACCGCCGGGTTTTGTTAGCTGTTTGCCGCCGCCGTCACCGGTCGCATTTGCATAGGCGTACAATTTTCCGCCCAAGGAGCTTAATTCTCCCGAGTTTATACCTTTTAAATCTAATATCCCTTGTGTAATTCCAAAAGGTGACATAACTTCTGTCGCAGATTTAAATACTTGAAGGTAGCCGCCATGATAGCCGGCATCTCCGCCGCCGCCACCGCCTGCTGTTGCTTGAATATACAAATAAGATGCCCTTGCTGGCGGTTTAAACCGGCATTCTGTTCCTGCATCTTCATCCATAATTTTTTTTGTCAGGTTTGAACCTACATACTGTTCCTGATGAAGTTTACCATCTTTGTAGTAACACATATAAGCCCCATGCATAGCAATTTTGGGCACTTTTACGTGTTTTTTAGAAATAACTGAAACGCCAGAAGCCAGCATTAATGATGTGATTACTAGAAGCAACATCATTTCGACAAGCGAAAATCCGCTCCAAATCCTCGTTTTGTTCATACGCTATTCACCTTTATATAATAAACTAATAAATATACTTTATTATAACATTTATCAAGGCAAAAATCAAGAGTAGATGATTATTTGACATTCTTTTTACTTTTTTATGAGAATGCCTTTATTAATTGTCCAGAGCATTTTTATAACCGTTTTACTATTGATATAATTGTAAATGAGTGTTATAATGTTAATGTGAGTTCTGATAAAAAAGGAAATATTATTAATAATCTTCCGCTTTTCTTCAATGTTGAACATGAACCTAATCCAAACAGAATTTTTCTTTTCAATAAAGGTGTTAGCGGAGAAGGGCCTGTGCTTTACCTTATAGACAGGGAACTTAGATGTGCAGATAATTACGCTTTACTTTTTGCAGCGGCTAAGGCTGCTTCTTGCAAAAGACCTTTGAAAATTTGTCATTTGTTTCATAATTTTGCCTCTGAAGATAAGCAGATATTCTATGAAGACGAACTTGATATTCTTAGACTGGATATGAAAAAAAATAATCTAGATTTTAAAATTATTTATGATAAAGATGCATATACTTTTGTAAATGAAATTTCACCTGCTTGTGTTGTAATTGATTTTGATCCTATTAGGGAGGAGGGCGATTTAGAGCGTTTAAAGTATACAATTTATGAAGTAGACAGTCATAATATTGTTCCGGCAAGGGTTGTTTCTGATAAGCAAGAGTATAATGCTTTTCAATTTAGAAAACATATTTATCACAAAATTTTTGAATATTTCACAGAGTTTCCGGAAATTTATTCGTCTAATTCAGAGGGGTATAAGGTTTTAAAAGACTTTATTGAAAACAAGATTGACAGATACGCTGATGAAAAAAATAATCCTAATGCTGATGTCGTTTCTAACTTAAGCCCTTATATTAAATTCGGTTTTATATCGGCGCAAAGGGTTGCATTGGAAGTATATAAAAGTGATACATTAAACAAAAATAAAGAGGCTTTTCTTGAAGAACTTATTGTGAGAAAAGAGCTTGCTGACAATTTTTGTTTGTATAATAAAAATTATAAAAACTTGCGTTCTGTGCAATTATGGGCTGTTCGTTCCCTTTTAAAACACAAAAACGATTTCCGGCCGGTATTATTTTCCCGCAAAGAACTTGAAAATGCCAATACCTCCGATATTATCTGGAATGCCGCACAAAAAGAACTTGTTCAAACCGGAAAAATTCATGGTTATTTAAGAATGTATTGGGCAAAGATGCTTCTTCAGTGGACGGAAACTCCAATGGATGCGATAGATACTGCCATTTATTTAAATGATAAATATGCATTTGATGCACCTTCTCCAAACGGGTATGTTGGGATTTTATGGTCGATTGCGGGGCTTCATGACAGGGCTTTCAGAGAAGAAAACATCTCTGGCAAGATTAGGCGCATGAGTTATAGTGTTTTATATAGAAAACTTAAGAATGGTAATTATTTAAAAAAATTCGGACCAGTATAGTCCGAATTTTATGTTTCAAGATATATTTAAATATTTTAATTGTTATTTTGGTTTTGGTTTGCTTCTTTTTTAACAGTTTCTCTTACAACAGATGTTGTTCTCAAATATGATTTTTCAAGTTCGCCTTTAACGCTTACTTTACCGTCAGCCGCTACATAAATCGAATATCTGTCAGGGGTTTTGCAGTCCTGAGTACCAGATTTGCAATTAGGAGCTTTATCGCCGTTAATGTCAACCATGATTTCTGCTTCTGTTGCAAATGAAGTATTTGGCATATAATATGCTACGCTGTCATTTGTTGTAAAGCTTATTGTTCCATTACCGTTGCAAGTGATAGTGTCATCTTCGATTGTGTTCATCTTCATTGCGAATAGCTGGCAGAATTTAGTGTTGCCGCTGTATGAAGTGTCATTAAGTGTTACTGCTGTTGTGTTATCTAAGCCTTGATATTTTGTTCCGTCATCTTTTGATGCTTCCGGATAAAGATAGTCGTCGTTAACAAGTTCTGTTACAACCCGCTCTACATTTGTATAAGCTTTTTTAAACATCATTTTTTGTCTGTCAGGCTGGATTTGGTTAATTGCCGGCAGGATTAATGATGCTATAACCCCAACAATTGCCAATGCTACCAGAATTTCGCCTAAACTGAATGCTGCTTTTCTATTTTTCATGTTAAATCCTCATAGTTACTTATAATTTTACTATACCACTATTTAAGCTATAATTATCATTATAAATTTTTATTTTATAAAAAAATCCTCTGTTTGATTTGTTTTTGCTGAGTGAACAAGTTTGAAATCCTTGACTATGATGCTTTGATATGTTATAATAATAAGTGTTATACTCTAAAACTGGGAGCAGGATATGTTTAGGAAAATGAAGGGTATTACAATAGCAGAAATGATGATAACCCTGGGGATTATCGGCATCATTGCAATGCTGGCTCTTATTACCATAAAACCTTATGACAAAACTTATAAATGGCTGTATGTAAGAATTTATCATACGCTTGAAACCGCAGTGTATAATTCTATGATGGCTAGGGATAAATTCCCGGAGAGCACTACAGCTTTTTGTACAATGCTCACAGAATATATGAATGTCTCTGAAAATTATTGTACTACCGGGAATGATTTAAGCATAAATGCAACAGAATTTCCGGAAGCAGATATAAAACTTGTTGCAAGCAACGGTATGAGATTATGGATAGCTTCGAATGGCGGGACATATTATACACACACAAACACTCAGGTTGACGGGGCTCCGGCAAATATGAAATATTATGTAGTATTTGCGGATCTTAACGGTTCAAAAGGTCCAAACAAAGCTCAATGGACTGATGAGGGAAACTTGGGGTGGACTTCTGATAGCAAAATGGTTGATATTGTAGCTTTTGTAGTGACAGAAGCTTCTGTTGTGATTCCTATCGGACCTCCGGAAATAGATACCAGATATATGCTGGCGTCTGCAATCTATCCGCCGGATGATGAGAATAAGCCTGAAGGTACACGCTCTAAACCAATGTCTTATTATGAGGCAAAATATGATGCCTTTGGCAGCAGCAAATCTTTAGCAGAACCAATGTCTCTTGACTTTTATAAAGATTTTGCAACAAATAGCCCGTTTGCAATAACTTATCCTGAGCCTGGCAGTGCCAATGTTGCTGAAGGATGTACTGATGGCGGTAATTTAGTTTCACCTTGTTATGTAAAAATTGAAGAATATAACTAAAAAAAGCGGTTTAAAATACCGCTTTTTTTTTTGCCTTATAAATTATCACTGCTTTTTGTATAATCAACTCCGCCTGTTGCTTTATATATATTAATTGTAGAGATTAAATAATTTGTTTTATAAAAAATGACGTTCCGTTCAGATAAAATAACTGCTTCCTCATCTTTCAAAAAATCAAGCTGGGATTTTGCTCCAATCAGCAATTTCTTTTTATTTAAAAGATATTTTTGTTTTTCCAAATCAAGTCTTTCAGAACTTTTTAAATAGTTATTTTTCGAAAGCTTTGCTGCGGAAAGTGAGTCATTAAGCTCCTGAATTGAAGTTAAGATAGCTTTTTCATAAATCTGACCGGCCTTTTCGTATTCAAGCTTGTTAAATCTGAAATGAGCCATTTTAGCACCGCCTGTGAAAAGGTCAATGGAGGGAAGTATTCCAAAATTCGACAAAAAAGTATGTCCCTGAAAAATATGTGATAAATTATTATATGCATTAAATCCTGCCTGTCCGTATATTGTGAATTTCGGCAGGAAATCTCTTTTTGCAGCTTTTACATCAAAACCTATTTTTTTGATGTAATCTTCAGCTTTAATTAAATCCGGTCTTTGTGCAATTGCCTCTGCCGAGATAGCTTCCGGAATATCAGGAGGTGAAATGTTATTATATGAGTTTCTTGAAATATCTTTCAGGTTTCTGTCGCCAAGAAGAACTAACATTTGATTAAATACAACTTCCCGCTTGTCTTTATAGTCGTTAAGCTCCTCTTCAAATACTGTTAAAGCCTGTTTTTCTATAAGAACTTCAACTGTTGAGCAAAGACCGCTGTTAAATTTTTTCGTCTGCATTTCTGAAATTTTCTTTTGCAGTGCAACAAGCTCTTCCTGATTTTCAATTAATTTGTCGAGTTTGATAAGGTTAAAATAATTCGAGGCCAGCTGGCTTGTTAAATTAATATATGCGGAACGCTCATTTTGCTTGATTATATCACGCTGTTTTTCGATGCTTTTTGTTTTAAGCCTGTTTTCTCCCCAAATATCTACTTCATAAGTCATAGTGAAAGGAAGTAAAAACCTTGTCTGCGAGTAATCAGGAATTAAAACCGAGCCAAATCTTGTGTCTGCTGCGGTTAATTCTCTTCCGATGCTGCCGCTGAATCCAAGGTAAGGAAGTTCCCGGGCAAAAGCTTCTTTAACTGCCTGATCTGCTTGTTTTGACTTGATTGATGCAACTTTTAAATCCTGATTGTTGTTGTATGCTGTCATCATGTGATTTATTAAATTTTCATCATTATACTTGTTCCACCAGTCAAGATTTACATATTTCAATCTGTAATCTGTATCTTCCTGGGGTTTTGCATAAACTGTCTGTGAAAAGCATAATATAAGTACAGCTAAAATAATTTTATAAACTTTCATACGGTATTCCTTCTAATATTATGTTAGCACAAAGGGGTTTTTCTTTGTCAAGTATGGTCCGAAAGCTTAATAACTAGCAGGTTTGGGAATTATAATTGTGTAATGCTTTACAAAATTTATTTTGTGTTAGTATGGAAATAGAGAAGAAATTATAAAAGTGAGGTTTAAAATGGACGAAAAGAATAATGACCAATCTTTTGATAATAATGATGATAATGAAATCAAACATATTGATAAAGAAGAATTAGAGAAAAAAGCAAAAGCAAAGTTAAAGAAAAAACGCCCCGAATATAAGAAAAAACGTGTTGTAATTCCTGCCATCAGTGCATTAGTCTTGATAATTACCGGAATACTTCTGGCAGTACATTCAACATTTTATCAATCAACAGATGATGCGTTTGTCGAAGGACACATCATTTCAATTGCTCCGCGTGTCGCAGGGCAGGTAATTAATCTTTATGTTGATGACAACCAAGAGGTTAAGCAGAACCAAATTCTTGTTGAAATTGACCCGACCGATTATCAGGTAGCTTTAGCGCAGGCTCAGGCAAAGCTTGCAGAAGCAAAAGCAAAATTGGGTGTTATAGAAAAGCAGGTTGATGAAAATTCTTCAAAAGTTGATTTTACCGTTCAGGAATTGAATTCAACAGCCTCAAAACTGGACTTTGCTGAAAAAGACTACACAAGATATGCCGAAATGTATAAAGAAGGTATTGTCTCAAAACAAGAATATGATAAAAGTTTGAATTCCTTGACTGTAGCCCAGGCAAATAAAAAGGCCGCTGATGAAAATAATAAAGCGGCAAGAGCTTCACTGGAGGCTAATAAGGCAAAGATTGCTTCTCAAGAAGCAGAAATTAAAAGGCTTGAAGCAGAGGTTAAACAGGCTGAAATAAACCTTTCTTATACTAAAATTTATGCCCCCGAAGACGGCAAAATTTCTGCCAGAACAGTTGAAAAAGGTAATTATGTTCAAATTGCACAGCCAATGCTTTCTCTTGTGCCTCAAAGGGTTTGGGTTGTTGCAAATTTTAAAGAAATCCAGCTTACTAACATGAAGCCAGGTCAAAAAGTTTGGATAAAGGTTGACACATACCCTCACAAAAGATTTAAAGGTCATGTTGACAGTATTCAAAGAGCAACCGGTGCAAAATCTTCATTATTCCCGCCGGAGAATGCGGTTGGAAGTTATGTAAAAATCGTTCAGCGAGTTCCTGTAAAAATCCTTTTTGATGATGATTTGGAAGGATATAATATTGTTCCAGGAATGTCTGTTGTTCCGAAAGTTAAAATTAAATAGAGTTTGATTTCAGTTTAATTTCTGATTTTCAGAGCTGTTATTATACGATAGCGCAACTTGTGTAATTAGCCAGATATATTGTGTATCAAAAGTTGCAAGATAAAATAAAACCAATTCCGGAAGTAATATTATGGAAAGTGAAAAACAAGTTAATCCGTATATAGTAGCAATATCTGTGCTTCTCCCATCATTTATGGCGCTTGCGGCTTCTTCCGCCACAAACGTCTGCCAGCCGAATATTGCAGGTTACTATGGCGCGACTCAGTATGAAGCAAATACTGTTATTACGGCTTATATTATCTCCGGCGGTATAATGCTTCCGATTACGGGCTTTTTAGTTAGAACAATCGGTAAAAAACTTTTATTTTTCTATAGTATATGGCTTTTTTGTATCGGAGCAGTAATGTGTATACTTGCCCCGAATCTTCAGATGCTTATTGTTGCAAGAATTGTTCAGGGAATTGGAAGCGGATGTATTTTGCCTTTATGTCAAGCTGTGCTTTTGGAGGTTTTTCCTGTAGAGCAGCGTGGGGTTGCAATGGGACTTTTTGGCGTTGCTGCAATGTTTTCACCTTTGGCCGGACCGTTTCTTGGCGGTTATTTGACAGATTACTACAGCTGGCAGTGGGTTTTTATAATAAATATTCCTCTTTGTATGCTTTCGTTTCTTCTTATAAAACTTTTTGTGAAAAGCGACAAACCGCCGAAACAAAAATACAGAAAGAAATTTGATATAGTGGGTTTTATGTCTGTTGTTGTTGCAATGGGCTGTATGCAGGTTGTGCTTGATAAAGGCCAGCAATATAACTGGTTTGACACGCCTTGGATATGCTGGCTTACCGGAATTTGTATTTTCTCCTTCATTCTTTTTTATGTTTGGGAACTGGAATATAAGTATCCGATTATAGATATAAGGGTTTTTAAAGATAAAAACTTTCTTTTTGGAACTTGTGTCAGCTCCTTTCTAAATATAATGCTATATTCGACCTTGTTATTGGTGCCGATGTTTGTACAAAGCTTGTTAGGTTACAGTCCATCCATGTCAGGGCTTACAATGTTTCCGCGAGCAATTGTTTGTTTTGTCGGTTTAATAGTAATGGGCGAGGTTTCAAGATTTGTTGAAGGGAGAACTCTTGCAATAATAGGACTTGTTATGATGTCGGGAGCTATTTTTTTGATGACGAATTTAAATACTACAGCTTCTATTGAAAGTATAATTTTGCCAAATTTGCTTTTGTGTATTGGGGTTCCAACAGCCTTTATTCCGATAACAGCTCTTTCTTTTGCAACTCTTGATCCAAAGCGCAACGCGGATGCTGCTGCGCTTCATGCTATGTTTAAAAATATTGTAACGGCTGTTGCGACTTCTGTTTCTGCAACCTTTATCGCCAGAGCTTCACAGGTTCATCAAACTTATCTTGTCCATAATCTTTCAGGCGAAAATCATATGTTTCATTATAAACTTATGGCAGCTCAGGCTAAATTTTCAACGTATTTTTCACCCTACATTGCGGCAAAAAAAGCCGCTGGTAGTCTTTATAACCAGATGCTTGTTCAGGCAAAACTTTATTCATTTTTTGATGCTTTTCAAATTTTGGCTTTTATGTGTTTGATAATTATTCCGTTAGTAATTGTTCTGAAAAACAAATCTTCGAGAAAGAAAAAAGCTCAAGTCTAATTTGTAACGCAATATTAAGTACAAATGCAATTTTTAAAATTTTTCATTTATAATTTAAATGAAAGAAGACTTGGATTATTATGTCATATCAACTTAACATTAATAATACCCCTGCAAAACCTTTCAATTCGTTTAAAAGCGCACCTAAGGTGAAAAAAGGTTATATGAATTACCGTTATCACAATTCTGAGGCTGTTGAAACTCATACAAAGGTAAAAGCTTTAGCAGGTTCTGTACTGGGTGCAGGAATTTCGGCAGCGATTGTTGCGAAAACACAGAAAGTAAAGCTTTCTAATCCGATGAATATCTTTAAACTGAAATATGGTGTTAAAGAAATGATTGCAGTCAGCAGCTTATCAATTATTGGCGGTGTAATCGGCGGTATGATTGGTTCAAACAAGAAAAAAGAAAAAATGGATGAAGGTGTTTTTCAATTTATGAATGCTACAGTTCCGCTTCTTCTTGTTCATCCAACGACTAAACTTCTTGATAATTCTAAATCTTTAAAAGAAAATAAATTTGCTCGTATTGCAGGAATTGCCGCGGCATTGCTGGTTGGTATGAAAGGTGCTGCAGTGATTTCAAACTTTATAAATGACCCGAATGATAAAGTTCCGGACAGAAAGTTAACGATGAAAGATGCAATTGCAAACATTGATGATGCTTTAGGCGCTTTTGCGATTGCAAAAGTTCCGTTTGCAGACAAAGTTGAAAAAATAATCCCTCTGATATTTGTATGGTGTGGCTATAGGGCAGGTCAAAGCAATTAAAAAGGTGAAAATTTTTGATTTTTCACCTTTTATTTAAGACTTATTCAATACTGCGAATTTTTAACTGACCGTTTTGTTCAACAAATTGAACATTTTGTTTTGGCTGTTGATTATAAATTCTCTTCATTGCCGGTTCTGTTAGTTCAAATTGTTTATTTTTAGCTTCTTTTTGTTCTTTTAAATCCTTATAGTCATTGTACTCTTGATATCTGAATTTCATGTCATTAATCATCTGCATATCATGAAGTTGTGTTGCTCCTCCGGCTCCCATTATCTGATTCATCGCTCCTCCGGGAATATCTGCGCCTGAGAAGGCAAAAGCCGAGGTTCCAATCGTAATTAAGCTCAATAAAATTCCGTATTTAAACTTTTTCATACTTAATCCCCTTTATTTAATTCTAAATACAACGTTTGCAACCGAGGTTACTTTTTTATCTATTGTAGAAGTGTCATTGATTCCGTAATCAGAAACATTTGTTGAATCAGGTGGTGTAATTTGGAATACACCCATCCTTACAGATTGAATTTTACCGGGACGGTTGTGTGTAGCTTTTAACATTGCTTCTGCGCGCTGTTTTGCATCAGTTGTCGCATCTTCCAATAGTTTAACCTTTAAATCGGAAAGCTGCGAATAAAAATATGATGGTTCAAAAACATTAATATCAATGCCTTTAGAGATAAGACTTGATATATCGGTTGAAATCTCTTTTATTTTGTAAACATCTTTGGAATTAATGCTTATCTGCTGTGATAAATTATAATATGCAATTTCATTTGTGGCATTGCCATTTGGCGTGTATTTATATTGATTGTAGCCATTAACAGATTTTAATTCGATATCTTCTTTTGCAATCCCTTTATTTTCAAGGTATTGCATAACAACAGGCATTTGTTTTTGAATTTGTGCGTATGCTAAAGCTTTATTTGGCTGTCTTGCTGTAATTTCAAATTGTAAACGGCCGCTGTCTGATTTTACAGTTTGAGAAGCTGAGCCGGTTACTGTTATTTGGTCATTTGAAAAGGTTCCGGATAAAACCTTTGCAGAACAAATCAATCCGGCCGCCAAAATTATTGACAACGTAACAATTTGTAATTTCTCCAATTTTTCAAACATAATAACACTCCTTAAGTTAATAGAACTTTTACATATTATAACAAAATTTTTCATTACCGAACTGTTTATATAGATTTGTGAAGTTTTGGTAATTTTACATTCTCTTATTATATAATAAATTCATATAGGAGATAAAAATGAGCGATTATATCAATGACGTTTTAAATAATGTAAAAGAAAAAAATCTTAATGAACCTGAATACTTACAGGCTGTTGATGAAGTCTTAACAACAATACGGCCGATAGTTGAACTTCATCCGGAATATAAAAAGCTTGCAGTTCTGGAGCGTATGACAGAACCTGAAAGAATAATTACTTTCCGTGTTCCCTGGGTCAATGACAATGGAGAAGTTATTGTTAATCGCGGTTACAGAGTTCAGTACAGCGGTCTTATCGGACCTTATAAAGGCGGATTGAGATTTGACCCGAGTGTAAACCAATCAATTATGAAATTTCTTGCGTTTGAACAAATATTTAAAAATGCATTGACAGGACTTCCAATTGGCGGAGGTAAGGGCGGAAGCGATTTTGACCCGAAAGGTAAATCAGATATGGAAATTATGCGTTTTTGCCAAAGCTTTATGACAGAACTGCAAAGACATATTGGTCCTGATGTGGATGTTCCGGCCGGTGATATCGGTGTTGGTGCCCGTGAAATCGGATATCTTTACGGCCAGTATCGCAGAATTAAAGATCGTTATGACGGAGGTGTTTTAACCGGCAAAGGGCTTGAATATGGCGGCTCTCTTGCAAGAACTGAAGCCACCGGATACGGTTTGATTTATTTTATGAGAGAAATGCTTAAAGCCAATGGCGCTCAGACTCTTGAAGGTAAAACAGTTACAATTTCCGGCTCAGGAAATGTTGCAATTTATGCATGTGAAAAAGCACAGATGCTCGGCGCTAAAGTTGTTGCCATGAGCGACAGCAGCGGTTGTATTTATGATGAAAACGGAATTGATTTGGCTGCTATCAAACAAATTAAGGAAGTTGAAAGAAAACGAATTAAGGAATATTTAAATTATCATCCGCAAGCAAAATATATAGAGCGTAAAGATAATAATTCTCCTATTTGGGAAATTAAAACAGATATTGCGTTGCCTTGTGCAACACAAAATGAAGTTACGCTTGAATCTGCCAAAAAGCTTGTTGAAAACGGTGTAATTGCAATTGGGGAGGGCGCTAATATGCCTTGTGAACTAGCTGCAACAGAATATTTCCTGAAACATGGTATTCTTGTTGCTCCTGCAAAAGCGGCAAATGCAGGCGGAGTTGCAACATCAGCAATTGAGATGAGCCAGAATTCAATGAGATATTATCTTTCTTTTGAACAGGTTGATAATATGTTGGATGCGATTATGGTAAATATTTTCAAGTCCACACAGGAAGCTTGCGAAAATTATTCATTAGGTAATAATTATGTTGCAGGAGCAAACATTGCGGCGTTTACAAAACTTGCAAAAGCAATGATTGCACAAGGAATTGTTTAATTTTTAGAATAGTAAAAATAAGGAGCACAAATGTCAAAAACACAAGTTATTATTGGATTTAACGGGGGGGGGGGCACCCGGAAAACAGCTCCTTAAAGCCTTTTAAAATCAATGCTTTTACTCTTGCCGAAGTTCTTGTAACTCTGGGAATTATCGGGGTAATTGCAGCAATGACTCTTCCGTCTGTTATTAATAAGGCGGAAAAAATGATTTTAAAAAACCAATTCAAGAAAACATATTCAACATTTTCGCAAGCATTGCTTAAATCCGAAGCTGATTATGGTGCAAAACCAGCATGTTATTATCTGACATCATCAAATTCTTCTGTATCCGGACTTATCTCAAGCCAGTATCTTGATGTAGAATGCAATGTTTTAAAAACACTTTTTCTGAAAAATTTGAATGTAATTGCAACTTGCGAAGATAATGCATACCCGACCTGCATACCAAAATATAAAGGTTTTGATACCATGGCGATTGAGAATAATCCAGACTTATCAGAAGAAGAAGCTTTAGAGATAGTCAGGGGGCAGTCGGGTTTCAAGCAGAATAATATTTTATACAAAGCACCTGCATACGTTTTGTCAGACGGTAGTATAATTTTGAGTTATGCCTCGGCATCCTTTCCTAAAATATTTGCAATAGATATTAACGGCAAAAAAGGACCAAACAAATGGGGGCATGACCTGTTTTCTTTCTGGATTGGAAGTAATGAAAAATCTAATATTATCCTTCTCGGAACAACTTATCTGGTTGAAAAAGGCGGTGTTACATCAAGAAAAATGATACAAGATGTTCTTAAAAAATAACTGCCAGCCAGGGTAATTTTTATTGAAGGCTCAGGAAATATAATCCTTTAATAAGGAGAATTTCCAATGAAGATTTATAGAAAACCGTCTGATGAAGTTTTAGTAAAGATGCTAGATGAAATTTCATACAGAGTTACTCAGTGCAATGCTGAAGAAAAGCCGTTCTCAAGTATTCACAACCGCAATTATAATGAGGGAATTTATGTTGATATTGTGACAAAAGAACCGCTTTTTTCATCACGATGTAAGCTTTTTACTAACTGCGGCTGGCCTTCTTTTTCTGCAACAATAAGCGATGATGCAGTTAGAGAATTTACTCATAATATTTGCGGATTTAAATTTGTTGAGGTCAGGAGTAAGTTTGGCAATTCTCATCTTGGACATCTTTTCAATGACGGCCCGAAAGAGGCCGGCGGTATGCGTTACTGCATAAACGGCGCCGCACTTAAATTTGTGGCAAAAGAAGATTTGGTAAAAGAAGGTTATGGAGAATATCTCTCATTTTTTCATTAAACAAAAGCCGGATTTAATCCGGCGCTTTTTTGTTAAAGATTTCTTTCAGCAAGGCTGATGTTAATCTCAAAACAGATTTTGTCTGACAGGTGTTTTGAAGGGCGTTTAACATCAGAAAATCATGAATTGTGCCGTTTGCACGGAAATTTATCACTTCAACGCCTGCTTCATCAAGCCGGCGTGCGTATTCTTCGCCTTCATCTCGCAAAACATCGTTTTCTGCAGTAATTATTATTGCAGGTGGTAAGCCTTTCAAATCTTCAACCGGAGCTTTTAGTATTGAAATATACTTGTCATCACGGAGCCTTTCGTCAGGCAGATACGCGTCAAAAAAGTATTCCATTGCTTTTTTCGTAAGCCAGGGGCCGTTTTTGAATTCATTATAAGATTTTGTGTCCATAGAAGCATCGCAAACCGGATAAAATAAAACCTGAGCTTTCATTTTCGGGCCGCTGCTAAGTTTTGCTCTTATCATTGTTGCAGCAGCCATATTTGCACCTGCACTGTCGCCTGCAATAGCCATTTTATTGTTATCTATGTTAAATTCATGAGGATTGTAGTAAACATAATCCATAACTCCGTAAATTTCATTAAGTGCTGTCGGATATTTTGCTTGTGGAGAACGTGAATATTCTACAAAAAATACAGCGGCATTTGTTTCAATTGCGAGTTTTTTTATCAAAGCTCCAAAAATTTCTTTATCGCCCATTACCCATCCGCCGCCATGCGCATAAATTATTGCGGGAAGTTGTTCATTGGAAGAATTATTTGGTCTTGCAATTCTTACACTAACTTCACCTGCATATTCAGTCAAAATGGTGATGTCTTTAAGTTCAGCTTCAATGTCAATGAAATCTTTTTTCTGAAGTTCTGATAAAAATTCCCTTGCTTCTTCTGCTGTCATTTCATAAAGCGGTTTTCCGCCTGAAGCCTCGATGCGTTCGATAAATTCTTTTACTTCGCTTGAAAGATTAATTTTTTCAGTCATATTAATACCTCATATCAGTTCTACAAAGCTTCACCGTTTAATTTCAGCAAAGCCTTCTCAAAGTTTTGCCCGGACTGATATAAGATAAATCCTGCTTGTATATAATTTTCAGGATAATGCTTCCTTGACTTACAATAAAATATAGAGATCCTTCGCAATATTGTCATTCTATGCGATTGCGAAGAATCTCCTCAAAATATTGCTCAGTATGACATATTTAGGAAAGGTAGTGTAGGTCAATGGAGAATTCCCATTTTCAGTATAATTTAATCTGCATTTTTTATTGGCCGGCATGGATTTCCAACCGCCACGACATTTGATGGAATATCTTTTGTCACAACGCTTCCGGCGCCGATAACCGTGTTATCGCCGATTGTTACTCCCGGCATTATGCATACGTTTCCGCCGAGCCAAACGTTATTACCAATAGTGACAGGCTTTGCATATTCGATTCCTTCGGCTCTTTCTTTGCTGTTTATAGGGTGGCAGGCTGTGTAAATCCCGCAGTTTGGCCCAATCCAGACGTTATCGCCCATTTTGACTTTTGCACAGTCAAGGATTACAAGATTGTGGTTTGAATAAAAATTATCTCCGACTTCAATGTTGTAACCGTAATCACAGAAAAAAGCCGGCTCTACATAAGGGTTTTCTCCGGTTTTACCCAAAATCTGTTTGAGAGTTTTTTTACGGGTTTCTGTGTCTGAAGGGTTTATCTGGTTATATTTCTGGCATAAAGTTTTGACTTTAATTCTTTCATAATATAATTCCGCATCCGCCGGATTGTATATCTCGCCTGCAATCATTTTTTCTTTTTCACTCATTTAATATCTCCCCATATTTGGTTTTAAATTATAAACGATTTTTGCTAATTTAATTAACAGGTCCTTAGTCTTTCGACAAAATTTTTAAGTCGTTCAATTGCAATTTTCAGGTTTTCTATTGAATATGCATATGATATTCTTAAATATCCTTCTCCGCATTCGCCAAATGCCGTACCCGGAACAACTGCTACTTTTTCTTCTTTTAAAAATCTTGTTGCAAACTCTTCACTTGTCATGTTGAATTCTTTAATGCTTGGAAAAACGTAAAATGCGCCGAATGGTTCAAAACATTGTAAACCGATTTCTTTGAATGCATGTAGTAGAAAGCGGCGTCTCTGATTGTAAGCCTGTCGCATTGTTTCCACATCATCATCGCCATTTTTCAATGCTTCAATTGCTGCATATTGGCTTGTTGTCGGAGCGCACATAATTGCAAACTGATGGATTTTTGTCATCTGCTGAATTATTTCTTTTGGCGCACAGGCATAACCCAATCGCCATCCGGTCATTGCATAAGCTTTTGAAAATCCGTTAATTAAAATGGTTCTTTCTTTCATTCCGGGCAAAGACGCGATCGAAACATGCTTATCTTTGTAAGTCAAAGCCGAATAGATTTCATCCGACATAACGAGAATATCTTTCTCTATAACTATTTTCGCAATATCCTCCAAATCTTTTTGTTCCATGATTGCGCCTGTGGGATTGTTCGGATAAGGTAAAATTAAAACTTTTGTTTTATCTGTAATTGCGGCAAGAAGCTCTTCCGGCTTTAACCTGAAATCGTTTTCTGCCTTCAGATTTATTATTACAGGTTTTGCTCCTGCAAGAACAGCACAGGGTTCATAAGAAACATAAGACGGCTGAGGTATTATAACTTCATCCCCCGGATTTATAACCGCACGAAGTCCGATATCAATTGCTTCCGAGCCGCCGACAGTTACAAGAATTTCTTTTGCAGAGTTATATTCGATATTTTGTGTTCTTTTTAAATAGTTTGAAATCTCTTGTCTAAGGTCTTTTAATCCTGAGTTTGAAGTATAAAAAGTTCTTCCGCGTTCAAGTGCGTAAATTCCTTCATCTCTGATGTGCCATGGAGTGTCAAAATCAGGTTCGCCGACACCAAGCGAAATTGCATCTTTCATTTCGCTTACGATATCGAAAAACTTTCTGATGCCTGAAGGTTGGATTGAAGCAGTTTTGTCAGATATGAAATTCCTCATGGGGTAATGACCTCTCTTTCATCACGATTTTCTTCATTGAAAATCGTTCCATGGTCTTTGTATTTTTTCAGGATAAAATGCGTTGCCGTACTCAAAACGCTGTCGAGAGTCGACAGCTTATCTGATACAAATGCTGCAATTTCTTTTAAAGTTTTTTCTTCCAAAGTTACAAGCAGGTCATATCCGCCGGAAATCAAATAAACTGCATGAACTTCAGGGTATTTGTAAATTCTTTCAGCGATTTTGTCAAATCCCTGCCCGCGCTGGGGGGTAACTTTAACTTCAATTAATGCAGTAACCTTTTCTATTGAGGTTTTTTCCCAATTTATAAGTGTGTGGTAACCGCATATAATGCCTTCTTTTTCAAGCGCGCTAATTTCAGCTAAAACCTCTTCCTCTTTTGCGCCGAGCATTATTGCAAGTTCTGAAAAATCAATACGGCTGTTTTTTTCTAATATTGAAAGCAACTCTTCTCTCATAAGTTTCTCCTGTCAAATCTTATTCTAAATTATACTCCAAATCTTTTATTTAACAAAATTGTTTTAATTTTTGGAATATTTTTAATAAAAATTTGATTTATTTTTTTGACTTGTTGTATACTTAATTACGTAGATTGTAGTATTAAATTTAAGGTGATTTAATAATTTAGTCATGGAAGAAATGCTTTTACATAAGAAAGTTGGAATTCCCCGCGCGATTTCTTATTATAATAATTATCCATTTTATTACGGATTTTTCACAGCTCTTGGGATTGAAGTTGTGCTTTCGGACAAAACCACAACCAAAATAATAAATGAGGGAAGCAGTTATGTTGTTTCTGACACCTGCCTGCCGATAAAAGTTTTTACAGGACATGTGGTAAATCTTTTGAATAAAGGATGTGATGTGATTTTTGTTCCGTCGCTCCAATCAACCGGTTTTAAAATAAACAATTGCAGCAAAATCAGAGGCTTGCCGGAAATTATCAGAAATGTTATAAACAAACCTTTTACAATGATTGAGCCAACGCTTGATAAGACGGAAAATATCGGATTTCATGATTTTTGCATGCAAATAGCAGAAGCATTCGGAATAACTGATTCGAAAATCGTTAAAGCTGCAGCTAAAGCGGGATGGAAAATTTATGACGATTTTCTTGAAATGACGCAATCCGGAGTTCCTTATAAAGAAGCTCTTGAAAATGCTTTGAACGGCAAAGTTCTTAAAAAATCCGTCGATATTGTAAAACCGCTTTCGGTTGTTATTATGGCACATGGATACAATCTTTTTGACGAGCGGATTTCGATGAATATAATCAAAAAATTGGAAAAAATGGATGTGAAAGTTTATACATCACTTGATGTTCCTCCGCAAAAGGCGCTTTCCTCAATCAAACAGATAGGCGAAATCCAATACTGGGCAAACGAGCTTGAACTCACAGGAACTGCGGCGTATTACCTTTTAAATAATAAAGTTGATGGCATTGTTGCTCTTTCTGCTTTTGGCTGCGGGCCTGACTCGTTGATGGTTGATGAAATGTCATATCATTGCAAAGAAAAAGGCATGCCGCTTATTCATCTGACAATTGATGAGCATACAGGAGAAGCCGGGTTTGTAACTCGTTTGGAAGCATTTGTCGATATGCTTATGAGGAAGAAACGCCGTCAGTTTGTGAAGAAATCAGAGAATATCAAATCAGCGGATGTTGTTAAACTAAGAGAGGCCAAAATTTTAACAGGTTCTGTAAAATAGCTTTTTATTATGAAAAATGATTTTGCAAAAAACGAAGCATATAAATATCGCGGCGCAATCCATGTTCATTCTACTTTTTCAGATGGTTCAGGTGATATTTTTGAAATTGTTTCAGCCGCGAAAAAAGCCGGCCTTTCCTGGATTATTGTAACCGATCACAATAATCTTGATATTCAGGAAGGAATTTACAGCGGAATTTATGTTTTGAAAGGCGAAGAAATTTCACCGCCGGATGATAATCATTATCTGGCTTTTGGTATTGATGATGTTATCCAGCCTTCAGAAAATCCGGAAATATATGTTCAGGAAGTAAGAACCCGCGGCGGATTTGGATTTGCCGCGCACCCGGATGAGTCAGAGAAAAGAAAAAACAATGCAAAGCCAATTAAATGGCTCGATAAAACAATAAAAGTAGACGGAGTGGAAATCTGGAACTGGTTTTCAGATTGGGCGAACAATTATGATGAAACAAATATTTTTACAATCGCATATGCTTATTTTTTCAGACATAATCTCATTAAAGGGCCTTCTTTCGAAACTTTGAAATGGTGGGATGAGCTGAACAACAATGCCGCAGAAATTGTTCCTGCAATAGGCGGGGTCGATGCGCATGCTCTGAAAATTTCCAAATACATAATTCCTCTTAAAATTTTTCCTTACGAATGCTGCTTCAAGACTCTGAACAATATTATTACGCTTGAAAATCCTTTGCCAGAATGTTTTGAAGAAGCTAAAATGACTATTTTCAATGCCATTAAAAGAGGCTCAAATATTATTATTAATCAGAAACTCAATAACACAAAAAACTTTCCGGAATTTTATATTGCAAACTCAAATTCAAAAGCTTTTTGCGGAGACGCAATAACCTTGACTGACAACACATATTTGACAATAACAATCCCAAAATTTGCAAAAATAAAAGTTTTCAGAGACGGAAAACTGTTTAGTCAGGAATGCACAAACCTATTCCGGACTAAACTTAAAAAACTCGGGAAATATCGTTTTGAAGCTTATTATAAAAATCACCCTTGGATTTATTCAAACCCGATTTGCGTGAAATAACTTATGTGCTAGGATTAACATTATGGAAAATGCAGAAAATGAATTTAAATCAATAATGGAAGACACAATTCCTGCCAAAGACAGGGTTATTGCCTGGCCGAGAATGGGCAGGATTGATATTCCTCTGAAAGCATTGCTGGTATCGCTTGGCGCGAAGGTTGTAATTCCGCCGCCAAACAGCAACGAAGCTCTCGAAATTGGTGTAAGAAACAGTATTGAAGGTATTTGTCTTCCTTACAAATTAAATCTTGCAAACTATATAATGGCACTTGATAAAGGCGCAAATACTTTGATGATGTTTCAGGCGCCGGGTTCTTGCAGGCTTGGAAATTATACAAAAATGGCTCAAAAAACATTAAAATCAATGGGTTATGAATTTGATTTGGTAATTTTTGACATGTATAAAAGCAAAATGAAACAAACTTTACATGCCTTCTGGCATGTTACCCATTGTATAAATCCCTGGCGTTATTATAAAGGTTTCAGCCTTGGTTTTAATAAATTTTTTGCAATTGATACAGCAGAAAGACTTCTCTTTTATACCCGTCCGCGCGAGCTTAATAAGGGCGATGCAGAAAAATGCTACAATAAATGGCTTCAAATTACGGATGAAACAAATTCGGTGTGGAAAGCTAAAAGACTGAAAAAACAAATTATTGAAGATTTCAAAAAAATTCCTATTGATAAAGATAAAAAAGTTCCGATAGTTTATTTAATCGGGGAATTTTTTGTGCTTCTCGATCCTTATACAAACCAGAATATTGAAAAAGAATTGGGCGATATGGGAGTTGAAGTTCAACGCCAGATTATGTTTGGCGACTGGCTTGAGCATGTATTGAAACCGTCTCTTTTATATAAAAGAGAATCTCACAGAGCACGCTCTGTGAGATATGCTTCCCCCTATATGAAACGTGCGATAGGCGGCGAGTGCATAGAGACTGTCGGTGATACAGTTTATGCCGCAAAACATGGCGTTGACGGAGTAATACATATTTCACCGTTTTCCTGCATGCCTGAAATCGTTGCGCAGAATATTCTGCCCAAAGTCAGCAAAAATGAAGATATTCCAATTCTGTCGCTTGTTCTGGATGAACAGACTGGTAAAGCAGGATATCTTACAAGGATTGAGGCGTTTATTGATTTGATTAAGCGCAAAAAAATGAAAAAGAATTAATAATATGTAAAGTTTCTTGTATTATATTGGCCGATCGGCTAATTTTTATTGTATGGTTTGCATGTTCATGATATTATAATTTTGACTAAAATAATATTGTACATGAGGGGATATGATGATTACCGAATCAAGAAACAAAATGACGTTCGAGCGTCTAAAGTATTATAGACACCTTGGCGGCGGGGCTCTTGAATGTATTGCGAGCAGACTTTCAAAAACTCCAAAACCGTTGTGCTTTTCGCTTATGGTTACAAGCAAATGTAACTGTGATTGTGACTTCTGTTTCTGGAAACACAAAAAAGGCACGGATGACATGCCAAAAGAAGAAATTATAAGACTTTTGACAGAAGCAGGCCAAATCGGTTATATGGATAGCATTCTCTGGGGCGGTGAACCTTTAATCAGACAGGATTTCGCAGAAATTTGTAAAGCGTCTCATGATGCAGGTTTATATACAAAAATCGCAACAAACGGCTGGTATCTTGAAACTAATCCTGATTTTGCCCAATATACAGATTTAATGTTTGTGTCATTAGACGCAATAGGTAAGGCGCATGACGATATTCGCCACATGCCCGGAATTTGCGATAAAGTCATGTCCGGTATTGAATATCACAAAATTCATTCACCCAAAATGAGAATTTATGTATGCTGTACTGTTTCAACTCAGACTAATTTTGAACAAATAAAAGAAGTTGCTCAATACTGTAAAGATGCGGATATTTTGTTGTATTTCACTGTTAACAAAGCCGCTTCAATACCTGAAGAAGCTGAAAATGTTCTTGCGACTGAACTTGAAAATGAACAACTTTCACAAATGTTTGTCAAGATTAAAGAGCTTAAAAAACAAGGCTATCCGATTAGAAATTCATACTATTTCATGGACTACATTATTGACAAGAAAACTTACTATGAATGCCATTGGCCAAGAATTGCAACTGTTATTTATTCAAACGGTGACATGCTTAGATGTTATGACAGAAAACCTTTTATAAGTGTCAGAAACAGACCTTTAAAAGATGTTATAAAAGATCCTCTGTTTATCGAAACAGTAAACAAATGCAAAGATTGTAAACTAGCATGCGTCGGAAATTATGCACTTGATGCGTCTGGCCTTTGGAAACTTGAATGGCCTGCAATCAAATCTTTGATGGAAATTGCTATTACATAAAATTGTTTTTTACTTAAGAATTGTGAAAATAAAATTAAAAGGGATATTATGAAAAAAATACTTACATTAGCAATATTGTTGACATTCTGTATGGAACCTTTAGCATTTGCGTCATCCGATGTCGCAGATACAGCTTCGGCCGCTGCCAGGGTTAAAATGGTGCAGAATGAAGATCCGGCAATTAATCTTGATGCATTTGAAAATAATTATCAGGAAGCCGCAGAATCTTCCGCTCCAAAAGTTGTCCTAAGTCCTATAGAACAAATCTTTAACGGAAAAGATACCGCTGTTTCAGGAAAAGTTCTTCACCAGGCAGGTTATGATCTTTTCACCTCAGGTTCAACGTCGCAAACTTCCGTAGGTAAATTTGGCAATTCCTATAAGTTAAGTATCGGCGAAAAAATCAATGTTTATACTTACGGAGATTCGGTTGACGTAATGGCAATTTCCGGAGCAAGTCTTGTTTCACCTTCATCTTCAACCCAGGTTGATTCAAAGGGTAATATTTTTATCCCTGGAGTAGGTTTAGTTAAAGCCGAAAACAGAACAATAAGCGATGTTGAGAATGAAGTTAACCGTGTTGCTGCACAAAAATATAAAAGTATGAAAATACGACTAACTGTTGCAACAGGTCAGGAATTTTCAGTATTTGTATACGGTCAGGTTAACAGACCGGGCAGAGTCTTGATTGGAAATAATTCATCAGTTTTCGATGCGTTAAACGCAGCAGGCGGAGTTAAGAAAACTGGTACCTTAAGAAACATTTCATACACCTCTGATAACAAAACAAAAAGTGTGGATTTATATAAAACTTTGTTCTTCGGAAACGATGATGGAATTATTGTTCGTCCAAACGACAAAATTTTTGTAGGCAAAATCGGTGATGTTGCAGCAATTAAAAACGGTGTAACTGTTCCTGCAATATATGAAATCCTTCCGGGAGAAAATATTGAAAAAGTCGTTGCTTTTGCAGGGGGATTGTTACCGCAGACACAAGTTTCTGAAGTTACTCTAATCGGATTTGATGTAAACCTTAAACAAAAGACAGCAGAAAACATTGCCTGGGATAAAGCAAGGTCAAAAGTTCTTAGAAGCGGTGATTCTGTAGAATTCAGAGAATTATACAATAATGCTGAAAATATCGTAACAATTCAAGGTAATGTAAAACATCCGACAACTTATGCTTATAAAGAAGGCATGAGGCTTTCTGACATTTTGAAAAGTGAAGACGAATTGTTAGAAGAAACTTTCATAAACCAGGCTGTTATTAGAAGAATTTCAGGTAAAGATAATACTATTGAAACAATTCCGATTTTCTTAAAAGAATTTTTCGCAGGAATGAACGATCCTGTTTTACAGCCGAAAGATATTATTAATGTTTATAAAAATACAAATTCATTATTTGTGGACGTATATGGTTGTATAAACACCCCTAAACATCTTACATATACAGCCGGCATGACTCTAAACGATGTTATGACAGATATTCAGTTCCTTGAATCAGATGTACAAAAACAGGATGTTGAAACTGAAAATAAAGAACAAGCAGAAACTGAGGTTGCATATCAAAAAGGCGCTGTTGAAGAAAACAGTGTTCATCTGGCTGCAGGAACCGCAAATTCAAACAAACTTATACCGGCAGAAAAAGTAGCTGTTGAAATTACAACTCCGAGCGGTGCTACTCAGGTTTACTATTTATATGATATAATGATAAATTCAGATAGAATTAAATCTATTGCTATCTCACCAGAGGATAAAATTTTCTTCAGAACCCTGCGCGGAAATGAAGTTATGAAAACCGTTAAAGTTTCAGGTTTCGTAAAACATCCGGGCGTTTACACTTTTGTTGAAGGTAAAAGACTTGCTGATGTTATAAAGATGGCCGGCGGGCTCTCTAAAGAAGCTGATTTGCGCGGAGTTGTATTCAAAAGGACTAACCTTCAGGGCAAACAGGTTGAACTTGCTCATAAAAATAACGAGCGTGACATAAAACTTATCGAAGGTAGAATGGCCAGTGCGTATAAACCAACAGAAGCCGATCAGCAGTCAAAAGCTGAGATGTTAGAAATGCTAAAAGCTGAAGATCAGACAATTGCACAAAAATACACAGGGCAAATTGCTTTGAATATAAAGGATAACGATATAGATAAAATCAAAGATTTGGATAATATAGAAGTTCAGGATGGTGATGATATCTATATACCTAGAACTTCAAACCATGTAAGTATTATTGGTGAAGTTTACAATGAACAATCCTTTGTATACAAAAAAGGGGCAAATGCAAAATATTATATAAAAGAAGTTGGCGGCTATACTCCAAACGCAAACAAATTCCGACTTTATAAAGTAAGCGTAAATGGTCGCGCAGAAAAAATCAGAAACGGCAGCGATATTCAGCCCGGTGACACTATAGTTGTTCCGAGAAAAATTGCCGGGAATGATTGGATTACGCCAATATGTGAAACCCTTAAAGGTGTAGCGTCAATTATCGTTATGGCATTTGCTATCAATAAGTGGTAATTAGTTACTAAAAACTTTTACAGATTTAGGGGCGACTTTGATATCAATGTCGCCTTTAAATTTTTGTTTTTCTCCATCAACATGACAGGTAGTAAAGTCGTTTTTTATGTACAATTCTTTTGCCTGAAAATACATCGCTTTTGAACCGCTGAATTTTTTGTTAAGCAAAATCATTAAAAACTCTATAAAATACATAATCGGATTTTGAACTTTCAGTATGAAAACATCCAACAACTCATCATCAAGTTTGCAGTTGTTTGAAATTGAAACCAGATTTTTAAACATATTTCCTGCATTTGCAATTATGATGCAGGTTGCAAGAACAGAAATCTTTTTTTCATCAGCAGTAATCGTGTATTTTTTTCTTTTTAACCTTAGTGCAAAAATTATACCCGATAAAAAATATGCAAAATATCCGAATTTATTTTTCAAACTTTGCGGCGTTTTGCAAATAATATCTGAATCGTAACCAAAACCTGCTCTCAAGATTGAAAATTTTTCATTTACCTTTATAACATCAATTGTTTTGATATTATTTTTCTTAATAACTTCAAGAGATTTTTGAATATTTGTGGAAATCCCGAGTTTTGCGGCCAAAAGGTTTGCTGTGCCGCATGGAATTATCGCTAAAGCTTTGTTAGTGTTAATTATATATGGAATTATTTTGTTTACAGTACCGTCGCCGCCGATTGCAATTACAGTTTTAATCTCCTGAAAATCAACCTCTGAAAGCTCGTCTATTCCAACGCTTTTAAATTCAGCGTTTTGGTTTAAGAGAAATTTGATAACATTTTTCTTATATTTGACGGCTTTTCTTCTTCCTGCATTCGGGTTGTTAACTATTAAAAATTTTTCCATAAGTTGATTATTGCATGTTTAATATAACTTATCAATATGGCAAAAAATAAGAATACTTTTCATGTTTGTTATATAATAATATCATAATAAGGAGACTAAAATGAGAGTAGAAAAACAGTCAACTGTTTGGCAGCCTAATTCAATGGGAAAATTCGACAAATTAAAACTTAAATTCAATGATTTTGCTATTGATTGCCTTCTGAATTATCTGGGAAATAATTTCAGCAAAGAAAAACTTATAAATCTTGCAAAAATATTTGAAAAAATTGCAGGTTCAAAAGGCGGAATAAATCACGCACGCAGAATGCAATGGCTTTTCAAATCAGAGCATCCGCACCTTTTCTGGTGGAAAAAGATTTTGACAGAACTCCACCCGAATTGCAGAAACAAATGGATTAAAAACTTCTTTGTAAACGGATACTACGGCGACAATTTGAGAAAACGTACTCAATTCAATGAGAAAAACGGATTTTTCCCGCCAACTGTTCTGCTTGCAAGTATTACAAAACGCTGCAACTTCCACTGCAAAGGCTGTTGGGCGCATGAATATGATGTTAAAGAAGATTTGACAAAAGAAAAATGGAGAGAAATCTTCACAGAAGCTCGTGATGTCATGGGAATTCACATATTCCCAATTGTTGGCGGCGAACCTTTTGCAAGAAAAGAATTTCTTGAACTTGCCGAAGAATTTAATGATTGTACATTTATAACATTTACAAACGGCTCGTTGATTACTGAAAAAACAGTAGAAAAATTAAAAAAACTCGGTAATGTTCAGCCAATGTTTTCGATAGGCGGGTTGAAAGAAAATACTGACGCAGTTCGCGGCGAAGGCTGTTTTGACATGGTTATGGAAAAAATGGCCATGCTTAAAAAAGCAGGAATTTTCTTTGGGGCAAGCATTACTGCAACAAGTCAAAACTGTGATGAAGTCACATCTGATGAATTCATGAAAATGCTCTCTGATAAAGGTGTTTTATGGGCCTGGTTTTTCCATTATGTTCCGGTCGGCGACAGCCCGGATGTAAGCATGGTTCCGAATGCCGCTCAAAGACAGCAGATTTTGAAGGCTGTTTATAACGCAAGAAATACTCTTCCGATGATGACGGTTGACTTCTGGGGCGACGGTCCTGAAATGATGGGTTGTATTGCAGGCGGCAGACAGTATATTCACGTAAATCCAAGAGGAGATGTTGAACCGTGTACTTTTGTTCACCTTGCAACACATAATCTTAAAGACTGCACTTTGACAGAAGCGCTTGCCGCACCGTTTATGCGTGCAATCAGGGATGGAATTCCATACGAAGACGGGAACATGCTTCGTCCATGTATGATTGTTGACAGACCTGAAGTTTTGAGAAAATATTATGAAGAATTCAAACCTTATGAAACTCATGAAAATGCAGCGGCTTATCTTACAAACCCTGAAATTACAGCAAAAATTGATAAATATTCTCAAGATGTAAAAGAAATTCTTGATAAAGATTGGCGCGAAAATCTCTGGATGACAATATTCCCCCTGGAAGGCGAATATTATGTGGACAGAGACCACTTCTGCTCGAAAGAACGCCCGCAAATTAAAGAAGAACATAAATGTACAGGAAATTGTGCATGCTGTGGAAAATAAGCTTTGTTCTTGCTTTAGTATTCGTAATTTTATGTGTTTTAATAACTTCCTGTTCTGTTGTAACCCAATGGGACAGGAGTTTTATCATATTTATTCAAGAACGGCTGGCATTTTTACCGAATTGGATTCCAATGCTTCCTGATTGTGTTCTTTATACTGCGATGATAATTTTGCCTCTTGGGCTTGGTGTTGTATTTTTTTTCAAAAAAAGATTGTGGGCTGATTTAATTTGCTTTTTATCAATTCCGCTTGTAACCTTTTTGCTTAATTGTATTTTAAAACCTCTAATTCATCGTTCAAGACCGCCTTTGGAATTACAAATTACCTCAATCCATCCCGACAGTTTCAGTTTTGTCTCAAGCCACAGTTTGGTCACAATTTGTCTTTGGGGCATGGTAATTTTTTATTTAATTCAATATTGCAGAAATAAATTTTTGAAAATTTTTGGAATTTCCGTCTCTATTTTATGGATTTTATTTGTGGGCTTAAGCCGCGTCTGGATAGGCGTCCATAACCCGACAGACGTTCTCGGAGCATATATTTTGGGCCTTCTGCTTTTAAGTTTTTATATCTTATTGCCTGCACAAGTTAGTAAGGTTTTGAATTTGATTTTCAAGCGTATAAAAAATCCGGCTAAATAACCGGATTTTTTATTATTCTGATTTAATCCTAATTATTTAACAAGTACATCAAACGCAACTTTTTTATTCATTTCAGAAAGCATTGTTTTAATTTGTTTGTATAGCTTCGAATTTGTTTTGCCGATGCTTGCAAAGATTATGACTTCGCTGCTGTTTCTTACCTGCTGTACAAAGTCGTTTGAAATATCAGCTTTGACAAGTGTAACATTTCTGAATTCCTTTAATTGGTCTATAATATTTTGAGGAATATTTTCAAACACAATAATTGAAATTTTTTGGTCTTGGTTTGCAAGAAGCATTAATTTCAAATCGGAAAAATCGTTTTCCAGATTATAAATTATATTATCACCAAGCATTGAATATGATAATTTTTTGTCGGTAACTTCTGCAAAAATTACTGCAAAAATTGAGGCAATAAATCCAAAAACAATACCGAGTAAAATATTAATTAATAATTTAGGTGAAGAATATTCAAAATCTCTGAGTTTTTGCGGTTCTTTAATCACAAGAACTTTCGAAGAATCGGACATATCTTCGACCATTTTGGCCCATTGAAGCTTTGAGGATAGATTTGCAACTTTAGCCGCTTCTTCGGTAACCTCGATTCGTGAGCGTTGGCCTTCAATAATCTGACCTTGTAAATTAGACATTGCATGCTGTGCGGATTTGGAAAATGCACTCATTGCAGATAATCCACCGGTTGAAACGACAGCTTGTTCAGGAAGACCTGAAACTGTATTAACTTTTTTATTTAAAGCTGTTTTAGCTTTATTGTATTCGTTTTCTATCATTTGTTTATCGGATTTAGACTTTTCTGAATTTAATTCTTTATGCAATGCAATATAGTTTGTAATAATTGAATTTACAACATTATACGCAAGCTCAGGGTCTTTGTTTTTGTATTCAATACTTACAACATTTGTGCCTTTTTTGTTTTCAAACGAAATATTTTTCTTTAAAAATGAGGCTGTCGAAATATATTCACCCTCTTTTTTATTTGGTATAATTCCCCATTTTTTCTTTATAATAAGATTATTTTCTCTGATAACTTTATCAATAACAAGAGGGGATTGCATAAGTTCAAGTTCATTTGTTAATGCTCCTGCGCCACCAGACATGAGAGCAGCCATACCACCGCCTGCCCCAAGTTCTTCAATAGCGTAAGGGTTAATTTCCATCATGTTCGAGTTGTTGGCTTTGTTTATGTACAGGTCAGAGGTAACTGTGTATTTTTTTGATGTAACAAAAGTTAGTGATATAAATAATAATATTATTGCGCTAAAAATTTTAAAAATTAAAAATTTCCGTGTACAAAGAGCAAAAAATATTTTTTTTAAATCTATCGTTAATTCTTTATCAAGTTCTTCCTGTGGAATGTAAGCTGTTTGCTGCATATAATCTCCCATTAAATATTTTTTTTCAGGATATAATAAACAAACAAAATTTGCAAATTTTTTAACATAAAATGTATTTTTATGCTAAAATTCAAAATAACATGTTTAATCTTAAATATAATTTTTTAGTAGCTGTTCAAATTATAGTTGGTATCTTAAATACTGCACTCTTGATGCGTGTTTTTGGCGTCTCTATCCAGAGTGATGCTTATTTATTAGCAAGTTCTATTTTAATTTCCCTTCAAGGAATACAAAATATGTTCATAATTCAATTTATTCATTTTTATAATGATGAAAAAGTCAAATCAATTGAATCTGCAAATAAATTTTATAACTGTTCTTTGCTTTTTGCTTTTATCTTTGGCATACTATCTTTTATAATTTTTTATTTGTTTTTGAATCAAATTATACATTTGTTTGTTTTAAATATTGATATTGAAAGATTAAGAGTTTTAAAACAATTATTATTTGTATCAACTATCGTGCTTGTTTTTTATCCTGTTATTTCTATTAATGAGGCAATATTGAATGCAGAAATGCGGTTTTCTATTCCCTATATATTAAATACAATCCCTGCTGCTACTGTGGTCCTCGCCCAAATTGTATTATTGTATTTAGGAAGTAAAAATATAACAATTTTAGCTTTTGCTCAGTCAATAGCTTCGGTTATGGTTGCCGTGTTTGGTACTATATATATTTCTCAAAAGCTTGTACCTTTTAGAGTTCAGCTTTGGCATGTAATTATGCCTAAATTTATAAAAAATAGTTTCGAAATAGCTGGTGGACATGCTTTTTATGGGATTATGTTTAATTTGGTATTAAATAATTTTCTTGTATTATTTTCGAAAGGTATAGTATCTTGCTACTATTATGCTAAGAAAATTATTGATATTTCGACTCTTTTTTCAATTGGTCCTTCAAAAAGTATTTTAAGATCAAATATTTCTAAATCTCTTGCTAATCAGGAACCTGAGTTAATAAAGAATTATATAAAAAAGTTTATAAAGCTTTCTTTAGTTATCTTTATTGTTGTTGCAACAGTTGCCTATTTATTACAGGGTCCTATAATAAAATTAATTTCGAATGACAGTATAAATAATGTTCAGATAAAACAAATTTCATATCTTTTCTTGGGCCTTTTGCCATGGAGTTTAATTGAACTTTTAGGTGTTCCTTTTGCTCAGTTAAATATTGCAGCTAAAAAGAGTATTTATTTAATTACTGCAAATATAGGTTTTATAATTGCTATTATAATTACTCTATACTTATTTAAAAATATCCTACAACTATATTCAATTATTCCTGCGACAATAATTGCAGCTACAACTTGTACAATTTGCCATATTATATTTTCAAAAAAAATATTTGCTAAGTTAAGGAGAGTTTCGAATGAATGATATAAATAATCCAATGATAAGTGTGCTAACATCTTGTTATAATTCTGAAAGTTATATGCAACGGTATATTGACACTATATTGTATCAAACCTATGACAATATAGAACTAATTTTAATAAATAACGGTTCCACAGATAAAACAGAAGATATTATTTTAAGTAATAGACATGCACTTGAAAAAAAATGTAAAAAGTTTATATATATTCGTCATGAAAATGTGTTACAAATAGGAGCTTCTATTAATGATGGTTTAAAACATGTTACTGGAACTTATTTAACTTGGCCAGATTCTGACGATATTATGTATCCAGATTATTTGACTAAAAAAGTGCGTTTTCTTGAAGATAATCCTCAGTATGATTTTTGTTTTAACGCAACTGATGTTGTAAATGAAAATGATGTAAATTTAATAATTAGACAAAATAAAAGAGTGATTAAAGACGAGGATGATGATAAAAATTTGTTTGAAGATTTGATTTTTAGCCGTAATGTACTTTTTGAACCAATTGCAAGTTGCATACGTACAGAGCCTTTTTGGAAGGTAGTGCCTGAACATCAAATTTATCCTGGTATTTTAGGACAAAATTGGCAGTTCCTTTTGCCTATGGCTTATCATTATAAATGTGGATATATTCAAGAAAGCTTGGCTAAATATGTTTTAAGACCAACTTCAGAATCAAATAAACCGATGAGTTTTATACAAAAGAATAAATACTATTATGATATTCTTATAAATACTGTTAATTCTATAGATATGCCTCAGGCAGAAAAAGTAAAGTACTTATTTCTTATAAACAAAATGTTTTTTATTAAATTTACTAGAGAATTTTTCATAAAATGTTTTTTTATAAGACAAATTAGAAACTATTTTAATTCAAAGAAAGGTCATTAATGAAACAAGTTATAGAAAAAAAAGATTGTTGTGGATGTTCTGCATGTGCGAACATTTGCCCTCATAAAGCAATTTCAATGGTTGAAAATTCTGAAGGTTTTTTATATCCGGAAATTGATGAGACTAAGTGTATAAATTGCGGATTATGCGAAAAAGCATGCCCGATTTTGAGTAACAATAATGGCAATTTTAAAAATCCTGACTGTTATGCCGCTATGGCAGACGACGAAACAAGAAAAGTTAGTTCATCCGGCGGTGCTTTTTCGATTATTGCAGAATATATTTTAGAAAAGAATGGTTATATTTGTGGCTGTACTTTTGATAAAAATGACCTAAAGGCAAAACATATAGTAATTAACTCAAAAGAAGATTTGTATAAACTTCGCGGGTCTAAATATGTCCAAAGCGATATTGGAACAACTTATCAAGATGTAAAAGAGTTGTTAGAAAATGGAAAGTTTGTTTTATTTAGTGGAACCCCTTGCCAAGTTGCAGGTTTAAAATCATTTTTGAGAAAAGAGTATGAGAACTTATTGACTGTTGATATTTTGTGTCACGGGGTACCTTCTCCTAAAGTTTATCGTAAATATTTGAATGAACTTCTTACCTCTAGCAATGAAAAGGTAATAAATGTAAATTTTAGAGATAAAGTTAGGGGTTGGTCACCAACATTAACTCATACTACTACTACTACTACTACTACTTATAGTTATGTACAAGTAGATGATACATATATGCAGCTATTCTTAAATAATATATCTCTAAGAAAAAATTGTACAGATTGTAACTTCTGTTCAACACAACGTCCTGGAGATTTTACGATTGCAGATTTTTGGGGTATAGAAAATTTTGATAAAAATCTAAATGACGGAAAAGGCACGTCATTAGTGTTGGTGAATAATCCAAAGGCAAAAAATATATATGAAAAACTTTTAGAGAAATTCCTTCTTTCTAAAAGTGTTCCTTTGAAATATGCGATTTTAGGAAATCGTAATTTATATGCACCGCACAAAGTTCATCATAAAAGAGAAGAATTTTTTAAAGAATTGGATAAATTTTCGCTAAAGCAACTGGTGAATTTATACGTAAACCATAAATATGATTGCGGAATTATGAATATGTTTAATAGTGTGAATTGTGGAGCGATGTTAACTTGTTATGCGTTACAAGAAACCTTAAAATTGTTAGGTTACACTTGTGCTGTAATAAATTTTGGTTATTGGGATAAGGAATATAGAAATAGTACTCATATAAATTTCGCAAAAAAGTATCTTAATACTACAAAAATGTTTAAAACAGCTAAAAGTCTTGTTGAAACAAATAATATATTTGATAAATTTATCGTAGGTTCTGACCAAATATTTAGATACTGGAATGGTAATTTTAATTATTTATATTATTTGGATTTTGTTGAAAATAATAAGAAAAAAATAGCCTGTGCTGCAAGTTTTGGTATAAATAGATTTGAAGCCCCAGAAAAATATAGAATATTTTATGAATATTACTTAAATAGATTTGACGCTATATCAGTGCGTGAGCTTAGTGGAATAAATATTTGTAAAGAGTATTTTAATAAAGATGTTGTGCGGATTTTAGATCCTGTTTTTTTAATAAATAAGGAAAAGTATGAACATATAATTTCTACTTCTAACTTGCAATATGATAATTACATCTTACACTATGTTATTTCAAATTCAAATGTTGATAACTTCATTGATTTGTTAGCAAAACGATATAAATGTAATATTATAAAGGTTCAAAAAAATGAAAAAATAGAAGATTGGCTTTATTTAATCAAAAATGCTAAATTGATAGTTACTGATTCTTTTCATGGTACGTGTTTTTCAGTTATATTTAATAAAGATTTTGTTTGTTATCCTACAGCTCAAGACGGTGCTGAGCGCTTAAGTTCTTTATTAAATATATTTGGATTAGAGGAAAATTTATATTATAATTTTAGTAACGTAGAAAAACTTCACAAAATAGACTACAAAAATGTTAATAGAATTATGGAAATGGAAAAGAGTATGTCTATAACATGGCTGAGCTCAGAATTACAAAAGCAAAAAAATGATTTTGACAAATCTATTGAAACCCGATTAATTTTTGAGTTGTTAAAAAATAGTAATAAAATAATCCGTTATCCAAGACAATCATTATATAAAAGAATTTATAATAAATTAGCAAAGCTTGTTAAGTCTGGTTTTAAAAGGCTTAAATTTTTCATTAGGTTTGTTGTAACATATTAAAAAATTTATTATATAACTCTTCAGAATAGTTTTTTTCTATATAACTATATGCATATTTGGACATTTGTTCAAGCTTATTCTTGTCTTTTAATAAAGAAATAATTTGATTTGCAAAATCAATGTCTGTTTTACATTTAATAGTAGCTTTGGTTTTAATTCCTTCTAACCCTATATTGTTTGATATAACAGGCAGGCCCATAGCTAATGTTTCTAATATTTTTATTTTAATTCCACTCCCGTATCTAAGGTAAACAATAAATAATTTGCATTTATTATAATATTCCTTTAAATCTTCAACAAAACCAGTAATTATGATTGACGGGTCAGAGTAACTATATCTTTTAATTAATTCAGGAGGGTTTTTACCAATAATATAAAATTTAATATTGGGTATATGTTTTTTTATATCGGGGTAAATATTCCTCAAAAAATATGAAAGTCCATCAATATTCGCATCCCAAGACATTGTTCCTACATACATAATGGAATTTTCTCGTTCTGCAAATGGTGTAGTATTAGTTGGGTTATTATTTATAATTATTGCGGGAAGCATTGAAATTTTTTGTTTGGGTACACCAATTCTAAATAAATGATTTTTATCTTCTTCTGTAACGGTTAGTACTTTAGTAGCTCTATTGCATATTTTGCATTCATAGTTCTTTATTTTCTTAACTTCCTGTTTTAAATAAACTTTTTTTATAAGATTTCTTTCTTGTTTTTCTAATCTTTCCCACATAACATATTCAGCGTTGTGTTCCTTTAAAATTACTGTTTTGGGATAATCATCAGGAATAAATTGCATAGATAACCAATGATCAGAGTATATAATATCATATTCGTTCGCTATTTGTTTAACTTGTTTATACATTTCTTCTGATTTATTTCGAAAAATGCTTAATGGTAAATTATTTTGTATTGCTGCTAATATGTTTGTTAAATTTCTTTGTTTTGTTACAAAGTTTATCAAGTATACTTTATTTATTCCAATTAATTTTAATTCTTTTTCTATTTTATTAATGTTATGTTCATCTTCATTATAAAATGATATATAATCTACTTTAAAATTTTTGCATAGATATTTTAATGAATGTAATGTACCAATTAAACCACCACTAATTGCCGGAATGGGTACTCTCGGAGTTATAAATAGTAACTTTTTCATATGTTGATTCTAAATCCTTTCTTGTGAATTGTGCAATTGTGTTATTACTAATCCTAAAAATAAAAAATAATAAAAATTTCCCGTAACACCACTTGCAGAATCTGTAAACATTGAGTTGATGGTATATCCTAAAAAGGCTCCAGCTGTTGTTAAACTAAGCTTGGCTAATTCTAGATTTTTGTTTTTATTTGAAATATATCCTTTTACTAATGAATAAATTGATGTAATTATAAACATTAAGTATGGTATAAATCCAATAAGTCCAGTTTGTCCAAGCATTGTCCCAATCATAGATTCTTTGCCAACAGCTTCTGTAGAAGCATTATCATCGAAAGATGTAAAATTCCCTGCATTACCGAATCCTAGTCCAAAGGGATGTTCTAAGCCAGAAAGAATACCAGTTTTAAGACCATCAATATGAGCTGCTGCACCAGAATTAGTTAGCAGAAGAAATGCTATCGTAAGTGTGATACATGCATAAACACTTATTAAAAAAGTTCTACGAATTAATAAAGGGATTTTTTGATTAAAATATAATATAAATGAGCTTCCACACAATATAATTATAAGTGCCCCTTTACTAAATGTTAATATTATGCAGAAAAAAACTAAAAAATTAATTATAAACTTAGTAAAGAAATCTTTTATTCCTTTAATTTTCATTGTGTTAACGAAACAACTACAAAAAATTGAATATAGTAATGAGAAAGCGAGAAAACTACCTAATGTTGTTGGCTCTATGTAAGTTGTAATAAATCTAGGAAGTGCTCCCCAAGTATAATCAATAAAAATGCCACCTTTCATTACATCTCCAAAAGACCATTGTATTGGGATAAAACCAGCTAAAACTTGTTTATTAAAATATTCATTTACATTAAACAATACTTGATAAATATAATGTCTTGCACCAAAGTAATCAATAAGTCCAAAGATGCAAATTGAATATGTAAAGAATATAGTAAATTTTAAACTGTTTTTCAGCTGTTTAATATTAATTACAGCTAGTCTACCTATAAAATAAACTAAAGGCAACATTATAAAACGTCTAAACGATAATAAAGTTAACCATATATTTACATGTGAAAATATTGCATAACATATTAAGATAATGCAAAAACTTATTAAAAAAGTATCAGAACTTTGAAGTTTTATTTTTATTTTTTTTATACAGAAAAGACTAAATAATATAAGAAATATGTAGACAAATAATATTTCTTTTATTAAGAAGAAGCTTCTAAATGTTTCTACTGTAATAATAGGTAGTGATGCTAATATTAACCCTATAAATCTTTGAAAGCCAAACCAAAGAGTTATAAAATTTATTAATAAATTAAATTTTTTAATTATTAGGTATGATAGTATTGCTATACTAATAAATCCTAAAGTCAGACTAAAAGTTATATCAATCAAAGGATTTCCTGATATATTAGACAAACATAGTATTATAAAAAAAAGTATAACTATATAAATTAAAATACTCATTTTAAGTGTTTCCTACTAAAATACTCTTTTGCGCATAAATAATAGTAAAATGGTATTGTTGTCATTTGTCTTTTGAAACGAAGCTTTGGTTCTTGCAATAGCCGATATAGCCATTCGTTACCTGTTTTTTTAAAGAAGGTAGGTGCTCGCTTGACCTTGCCTGCAATAAAGTCAAATGAGCCTCCAAGACCTATACAAATTTTAATGTTTTCTTTTTCAAAAAACGAATAATTATCATATATAAAGAGTTCCTGCTTGGGGGCTCCAAAAGCTACACATAATACATCAGGCTTAAAACATCTAATTCTATTTTTAATATTATTTAACTCAGAATCAGAAAATGAACTATTTTTTGTATAAGGTGGAGAATAGTTAGAGATTTCTAACTTTGGATATAGTTTTTGCAATTCAATCTTTGCCTGTAAAGAAACTTCATCGGAAGCTCCAAGTATGAAAAATTTTTTATTATGTTTCATGCATAACTCGGAAATTTCATATACTAAATCAGACCCACAAACTCTTTCTTTAATATTTATATTATACCACTTGAGTACATTTATAATGCCTACACCATCAACGGTATTTAAATCGGAGATAGAGTTAAGGTACTTTTTAAATAAGTTGTTTTTTTGAGCTATCATGATTAATTCTAAATTAACTGGAGTGATTAAATATGGTTTTGTTCTTGTTGAATTAAGTATAATTTGTATTTTATTTAGTACAGCACTTTTTTCTAGGATATCAACTTTTATATCTAATATTAGTGTAGAATGCGTTTTTTTATTTACATCATTATCCAACTTTCGGCCCCCAAGTTTGTAAATCTAAATCTTCTGAATTCTCCACCTAGTTTGGATAATTCTTCAATAACTCTATATCGGCTATTGCCAGGACAATAAAACATGAAAAAACCGCCGCCGCCGGCTCCTGAAATCTTTCCGCCTGTTGCACCTGCTTTAATTGCGGTTTCATAAATATTGTCAATAACAGGATTTGAAATTGCAGATGACATTTTCTTTTTATTTTCCCAGCCGGTATTTAATAGTTCGCCCATTTTCGATAAATTTCCGGTCAACAATGCTTCTTTCATATCCAAAGACTGCTGCTTTAATTTATGCATTGCATCAATTGCTTTTTCTTCTTTTTTCTTTGTGTTTTCAACCTGACTTTCAATAATTTTAGCTGAAAGTCTGCTTGTTCCTGTATAATACAACAAAACATTGAATTCCAACTCGTTAACATATTCTTTTCTAATTCTTAAAGGATTTACCAAAACTTTCTCATTTGCGGCAAATTCCATAAAGTTAAACCCGCCAAATGCTGCAGCATATTGATCCTGACGTCCGCCTGCCATGTTTAAATCTTCGCGTTCAATACTCCAGGCAAGTTTTGCTAGGTCATATTCACCAAGCGGAAGGTTTTGCCATTCTTGAAACGCTTTTACAATTGCAACAACAAGGGTTGAGCTTGAGCCTAAACCGCTTCCGGCAGGGGCATCAACATAGGTTGTCAAAGTAAAACTCAAAGGCTTTTTTATATAATCTTTTATCAAACGATTGTACACACCTTTTAACAAATCAAATTTGCCGTCTATTTTAAAAGCTTCAACTGAATCAAAAGTGCAAAATTCACCTCTGTCTTCACATCTAAATTCGATTTTTCCGTCATTTCTTGGCTCAATTGTTGCATAAGCATACATGTTTATACATGCATTCAGAATAGAACCTCCAAAAATGTCACAGTATGGGCTGACATCGGTTCCCCCGCCTGCTAGACCTATTCTTAATGGAGCTTTTGACCTGATAAGCATACATTTTCCCCTTTAAAGATTGCTTCTTCTACCAACGCGCAAATTATATGACCAATCATTATGTGCGCTTCCTGAATTGTCGGTGTGCTTTCGGACGGTACTTTTATTATATAATCACAAAGTGTATCCATTTCGCAAGCTTTTTGACCGACGAGTCCAATAGTTGTTACATTTTTCTTTTTGGCTTCAAGGATAGCTTTTACAATATTTTTGGAATTTCCAGAAGTTGATATTGCAATAAAAACATCTCCTTCATTTGCATTTGCCTGAATTTGTCGGGAAAAAGAATTTTCATAACCGTAGTCATTTCCGATTGCAGTTAAAATTGAAGTATCGGTTGCAAGAGAAAATGCACTCAAACCAGGTCTATCAAAAAAGAATTTTGAAACGAGTTCCCCTGCAATATGCTGAGCGTCTCCGGCTGAGCCCCCATTGCCCGCTGTTAAAACCTTTTTGCCGTTAATATAGGCTTCTACAATAACATTGGCTGATTTTTGAATTGTTTTAAGTAAGTTGTTATCATTTAATATTTCTTGCTTTGTTTTTATTGATGCCTCAATGTAGTTTTCTATGAACATTTTAATAGGTCTCCTTTGTTTTGAAACTTGCCTAAAACGATTGGACAATATTTTTCTAATATTTTAATTGTGTAGTAGTTTATAAGCAATAGTATGAATGTGAATATTATTAAAAATATTAGTTTTAGGATTATATTTGGAAAGTAATTTATTATTTGTGTATTCAAAATTCGTAGAGGAAAAAGCAGTAACTCATGAAAAAATATTATAAATAATGTATTTTTTGCTATAGTTTTTATAAATTCATTTTCATCGCAGAAAAATTTAGAAATTATACATATCATATATGTTCCGATTATGCCACCTAAATATGATAAAAACAAGGATTGATTTTGAATATTTTTATTAGGAAGACTCATTTCTATCACTCCGTTATGTGAAAGTATATTTTCTAATAGTAAATAACTAATTATAACCCCCCCCCCCCAGCTCTAAGCCCTTTTTTAGTATAGCTTTTCAGCATATAGCCAAAAGTGAAATAAGGTACCGCCATTAGAGTATTATCAAGGCAAAAATATAAATTTATATTATTTATAAATAAAAATTTACATATAAATATTGCTGAAATGTTTAACAAAACTAAATTTCTAATATTTAAATTTATATTATTAAATAGTAATCTAAGTTGTATGATTGTCATTATAAACCAGCATGGCGCGCAATTTGGTATTGAAATAGGTGTACTAGAAGCATCTCCAAGAATTGCTCCACTGACAATTCCTAATATTTTATATCCTAAATAAGGTTTTATTAGAAACAAATACCAAGCTTTAAAAGGTAAGTATATAATCTGGTAAATTAAATAAGGAATTAAAAGTCCATATAAAATTTTTTTATAGTTATCAGTTTTTGTTTTTGATTTATATAAATACCCTGCCATAATAAAGAATAAAGGCATATGAAATAGATAGATAAAATCCCATAGATGTGAGAAAAATGTAGAATTTTTTAGAAGTCCAAATGGCGATAATGTATGCCCAAAGACTACCAAAAATATTCCAATAAACTTTGCAATATCTACCCAAACAATATTTCTATTTTCAATAATATTTTCAGACAAATTTTAGTACCTCGCATTTTAAGTATGGAAGTTTTATATTGTCAATTTCTGGATTGTCGCCGATCATTATTGAATTTTTTAAATCAATTTTTAAATTATCACATGCCTTCAAAATCATGCCAGGGTTTGGTTTCCGCAATATGGTGTCAAAATGATATTCTATTCGGGTTCCATCTTTGTGAAACGGACAAAATTCTATAGCATCAAATTTTAGGTTTTTTGTTTTATAAAATTCTTTTATACCTTCAAAATTCTCCTGCATGTCCGTAAAACTGAATTTTTCTTTTGCAACACCCGCTTGATTTGTAACCATCACAACATAATAACCTTGTTCTGAATATTTTCTTACAATATCAATTGTACTTTCTATAATTTGAAAATCTCGACCATGAGGGTATTCTGTGTTTACAATTAAGGTCCCGTCTTTGTCAATGAACAATGCGGGTTTTGCTTTCTTTTTTATCCATGACGGAATTAACTCTTGAGCTTTTGAGTAATCCTGTGGAATTCCAATATCAATAAAACAGCCGCCTAAGGGTAATCCGTAAAGTTTATCTTGCGATAATAATTTCGGGAAAATTTCGGTTTCCAAAGAGATAAATTCTCCATTAAAATTTTTTACGAAATCTTTTAAAACTTCTTTTTTAAGATAATAAATCCCGCCGTTAATATATCCGTCAATACGGTTTTCCGGCAAAGAACCCTTTTCTACAAAAGATGTTGTTTTGAAATCATCGTTTATTTCCACCATGCCATATCTTGAGATATTGTTGGTATATCTTAATGTAATTGTGCAAGGCTTATCTTTGCTGAAATCTTCAAGAAGTGAATAATCAATATCAAAAAAAGTATCGCCGTTTATCACAAAAAATTCATCTTCAAGATAATCATAAGCATTAAGAATAGCACCGCCTGTCCCTAAAGCAGTTTCTTCTTTTATTAATATGGCATTCTTTAATTTTTTAAAGTGTTTTTCAATTATTTCGGATTTGTAACCGGTTAAAAATACAAAACTATCAAAACCTTGATGTTTCAATGTCTTTACCAGGTATTCAAGAAAAGGTTTTTTAGAAATCGGAGCCATTGGTTTAGGTACATCACTGACAACATGCGCTAATCTTGTTCCGAAACCGCCTGCCAATATCACTGCTTGTCTAGCCATGTCTGCCTCCTAAAGCCAAAAATACAGCTTTTATCAAAATCCCGATTTCCCACAATAAATTCCGATGTTTTAAGTAATAAAGGTCATATTGAAGTTTTTCTGCGACATCATCACTTGAAACACAATGTCCTTGATTAATCTGCGCCCATCCTGTCCATCCGGTTTTAACCCACTGACGGCTTGTATAGTAAGGAATTTCATTTGAATATATTGAAACAAGATTTTCCCATTCACTGCGGGGACCGACAATTGACATATCGCCTTTTAATATATTTATCATCTGCGGAATTTCATCAAAACGAGCTTTCCTGACAAATTTACAGAATGGAATTACTCTGTCGTCTTCATCTTGAGATTCTGTATGCCCGATATGACCCTTTTGAGGTACATAATCATTTAAATACATTGTTCTTAGTTTATACATTTTAAATTGTTTGCCATTTTTGCCAATTCTATTTTGTGTGTAAATTGCCGGGCCGCCATCAGTCATTTTTACTCTTATTCCAATGTATAAGAGTATCGGAAAAGTCACTGTTAATATGATTAATGCTGCAATAATGTCATAAATACGTTTACAAAAATCATAAACTGCCGAACGTTTGTTCATGTAATCATAAAACAGCCAATTCATAGACATTCTGTCAATAAAATATTTACCGGTAACGAGCTCATAGAACTCAGGCATTTTGTAAACTTTTACGTTGCGCGGAATACTTTCTACCAAGCTTGTCAGCAATTCTTCTTCCATGCGCCTTTTAACGGCAATAATTACAATATCAATATTATTTAATTTTATAGTTTCTTTTAGTGCGAATGGTTTTGTAAGAATTTTGAGATTATGGTCATTGATATAATCAGTGTCGTCGTCAAAATCTTTTATAAAACCTGTGACATTCATCTTTAAAGCTTTTTTATTAATAATCTCATCTGCAAGAAGTTTTGCATTCTTATCGGCGCCTATAATTAGAATGTTTTTAACTTTTTTGATATGGAAAAGATAATAGTGAAAAAGAGTTCTATAAACTTGTAGAACCAAGAAAATTGTCACTAGGTTTGCGAGAACAAATTCGAGTGAATTTACATTATCAGCAAATGTAAGAAGCAGGATTGCTGCAGGAATTTGTGAAAACACAATACCTTCAAAAAGCAGATAATGATTTTTGAGATTAACGTTAAACTCTCGTATTTTGTAATTGTCTTTCAAAAATAGAACGGCCAAGCCCGTAAGAACAGTTATAAAAACTGTTAGGTGAAGAAATTCTTCTGGCATGGAAAATCTTTCAAACCAAAAAGTTGTTGATACTAAAAAAGTAATAATATCAACCGTTAACATCACCCATATAGATTTTGACAAAAATTTCAAATCATACCTCTCTGTTCAATTATAATAATACAACAAACATGAAATTATATTAGCCAAATGGCTATAATATTAATAAAAGTTTTAACAATATATAACTAGTAGCTTATTAGTTTCTATATATTGTGTTATAATTATCTCTGTGAAACGTCAGGATAATAGTATGACAAAGATTAAAATTCTAGATTGCACTCTTCGCGACGGCGGCTATGTAAACCAGTGGAATTTTGGCGAAGAAAATATTCAAAAAATTATTCGAAATTTAGAAAATGCTCATCTCGATTATATTGAATGCGGGTTTCTTAATCAAAAAGTATATAACTCTAATGAAAGTCTATTTCAAAATATTAACCAATTAGAAAAGTTTTTATATAATAAATCTTCTGAAACTTTATATTCTTTGATGATAAATTACGGTGAATATCCACTAGAAAACCTTCCTGAGTGTAAAAATAATAAAATTTTTTTAAGGGTTGCTTTTCATAAACGGAATTTTAAAGAAGCGATTATTTTTTGCGAGCAGCTTATTGAAAAAGGTTATGGAATCTTTTTAAATCCTAAACAAACAAATTTGTACACTTTCCAGGAAATGCTTGAACTTATAAATAGTGCTAATGAATTCAAACCAAAGGCTCTTACAATCGTTGATACCAATGGTGCAATGAAAGAAGATGATGTTTTTAAATTATTTCAATTAATTGATGAAAATTTAGATAAAAATATTGCATTATGTTTTCACTCTCACAATAACTTGCAGCTTTCTTTTGCAAATGCCAAATGTTTGATGAAAATTTGTACAGTAAGAGAACTTATTATAGATTCAAGTGTTTTTGGGATGGGGCGCGGTGCAGGAAATCTTTGCTCCGAACTTATTGTTAGGTATCTCAAAGATAATTACGGTGCAAATTATGAGCTTGTTCCGATTTTGAAGATTATAGACGAACAAATATATCCTATTTTTACACAAACAACTTGGGGATATTCTTTTCAGTATTTTCTTTCAGCTGTCAATAACTGTCATCCAAATTATGCTAAATATTTTGTTGAGAACCAAATTATTTCTGCTGAATTTATTAATAATATTCTGCAAGCAATTCCTGATGATAAAAAATCCGTTTACGATAAGGATTTAATTAAACATTTGTGCAATTTAAGCAAAGTTTAAATGTTAAAACTCTTATGAATACATCAAAATGCTGTTATAATGTAATTCTTTCACGATATCAATTATTTTGTTTATAAATTTCTTGTAGGCCTGTCTGTCGGCTTCACCTGAAAGAATTATATCTGCATTAGAAATTGTCGGATGAATATGGGTTTTTGCTTTGCTGGCGGCGTTGTTGTAAACTTCATCGCTGGATGAACCCAAATTCCTTTCAGCTGCACGTTTGTAAAATCTTTCCTTTTGAATATTCGCCGAAACGTCAACATATATTTTAAAATCAAATGCATCAACGACTTTTTCGGTTAAAGTGAATAACCCTTCCGAAATTATGATTTTAGCCGGAACCGCCCGGGTTACATTGTCTTTTCTGATTGCAGTTCCAGACATGTCATACTTTGGAAGCCAAACTGTTTTACCGTTCAAAAGAGCTCTTATGTGTTCTTTCATTAGTTCCAGCTCTAATGCCTCCGGAATATCCAAATCGTAATGTTTTGCAAATTCAGCAAAACTTCCGGCTTTTTTTACCATTTCCGAGCGATCATAGTAATAATCATCTGTGTTAATTCTTGTAATCGCATTTTCAATGCAATATTCATTTGCAAAGGCTTCAATTGTATCAATTATATCAAGCGTTATTGTTGATTTTCCGCTTGCAGTCTCCCCGGCAATTCCTATTGAACAGGCTCTGCCTTTGGCGCCGGATAAAAATAATGCCATTTTATGAATGGCATTACTCGATACATATTTAAATATAGAATCAGATGAATCCATTTCATCTGCAAAAATTTTATTAAGCTTTTTTTCTATTGATTGAAAAACTAGAAGATTATTGTTTCTTTTACCTGAAAACAATTGTTTGTCTGAAGGTTTAATAGTTTTTGTAACGGTATTCTGCAATTTACAAATCCTTTTATTATACTTCTTTTTTCCTATTTTACTACAATAAAAAATAAATAGAAGAAAATTTGTCAAAAATGTTAAAAATGTTCAAAATTTGTAATAAAAATTATAATTTATTGTTTTTTATTTGTTTATCAATTTTTTCGGCCAGATATGTTGAAATCATTGGTAAAAATCCATAATAAATTGCTGCAAAAATTAATGCCGGCCGTAAGATATTGATACCTTCTATGTATTTGTAGAGTTTCGGGTCATTTTGGTTTAGTTTTGAAAATTTCTCAATAAAGGTTTGCGTGTGTTTTTTTATAACCCTGTCAACCGCATAGCCGCCGGTTAATGTAATTCCGGTTGAGATTACATTATTATAAATAAGCGCTTTTTTCCTATCTTCTTTAATTTTGCTGCTTTGATTTGTTAAATATGCAAAACTTGAGGTTAAGAGTATATCTGTGGCTGCTGTCATATGTTTTGCGATATTTTTGTCATTGTTTTGGTGTTTTGCGGCAAAGTTTCTAAAAACTTCCCAATCAAGAACTTTTGCAATGCCTTTTGGAATTGCTTCTGGCAAAGCGCCCGTAAAAGGAATGTTTTTTTCTTTCAAAGCTGTACTTTTCTGAGGAGTTTGTTTGTGCGGCACAATTTTTAGGTCAAACAGCTTGTCCATAATAATCGGAATAAAGGCAATTGTTAAGATAGATTTAGGAATTGCCGAAAGAAAGCCTGCACCTAATTTTAGAGTTTGGGTTGCAAGTTTGTAGCTCTTTGAAGAGGTCAAGGGATTTGAAGATGGCTGAAAACTTTTGATAGATGCCTTGTTAAGATATTTTTCGGGGTTTTTGTCGATTTTTTTTACGGCATTTTCAATTGGGAGTGCAATTGCTTCAACCATTGCAAATTTTATGAGTCCTGAACCTATTGAATTTGCAATCGCATACTGTTTGTTCTCCTTTTCAACATTTGGGGTTGTAAGAATTGCAAGCGGACGTGTTGTAAGTGACATCACAAGCGCTGTTCCGGCAGAGAACGATGTAGCGTGCTCGGAAACTTTTTCAAGAGTTTTCAGAACTGTTTTGTTTGTCAAAACTCCTGTAAAATTTGGATTATTTCGGCTTACTTTATTTACTTGCATACGCTTTTTCCTATTACAAGTAGACAACACACAAAGCAAAAAGTAAAATGTTTCTTAAAATTTTTATACTATAATAATTGTGATGAATATAAAAGAGTTTATTAAATCGGAATTGTTAGGATGGGGAAGGGTTGAAAGAGTTATTTTTCCACTTGAGATTTTTTTGATTATAATAATATCAATCTATATTGGCGATAATAAAATCGCGCTTGTTTCGGCCGTTTGCGGAATAAGTTATACTATTTTGGCCGGAAAAGGTAAAATTTCATGTTATTTATTTGGGCTTTGCGGAACTTTATGCTACGCATATATTTCTTATAAAAATCAACTTTATGGGAATTTATATCTTTATGCCCTTTATTATTTTCCCATGCAGATTTTGGGAATTTTTAAATGGCGTCAGCACCTTAACAAAGAAACTAATGAGATTATTAAAACTTCGTTGAAATTTAGAGAACGTTTTGCATATTTTTCTTCTGCGATAGTGCTATCATTGATTGCTGCAGTTCTTTTAAAATATACCGGCGATTTAACACCTTTTTTTGATGCCTTCACAACAGTGTTTTCTATATTCGGCCTGATTTTGACAATAAAACGCTGTATTGAGCAGTGGTATATTTGGACAGTTGTTAACGGCTTATCCGTAATTATGTGGATTGAAGCATATTTTCACGGTTCAAACTGTTTTGCTACAATTTTAATGTGGGGAACATATTTTATTTTAGGACTTTATTTCCTATACACCTGGCACAAAGAAATCCGGCAAAACCGTGCTTTAGGCTAGAATCAATTTATCGAAACCTTTTCCTTAATTCCTGCTTCATTTTTTTTATCAGATGCCGGTGCATTGTTGTCTTTGTATTTCCAATATAGAAACATGTCCACAAGCAGGAAAAACGTATTTATAATATACAACCAGAAAACCCAGTCCATATCATCAAGAACCTTATGTGCAATGCCGCAAATATATCCTAAAAGAATAAGCATTGAAAAATGGATACTTTTGCCGTGGACGCACTTGCATTTGTAAGTTTTCAAGGCTGCAACCGGCCAGCTTATGCCAAAACAAACCATCATTCCTGCTTCAAATACACTCATAATTATCTCCTTTATGCTTTTATATTTATTTTACCATTTTCCTGTTTCTTGCTTTCTTCAAAACCTAAACCTCGCATTAGCGGATGAAGTATATGGTTGCTTAATTCAGAGGCAATCCAGGCCAAACCAATTACTGTTCCTGTTAAGTTGCTTAATTCAATCGCACCTTTGGCTGCAGGGAACTCCGGAGGTTTTGCATCGTTAATAAGATGCTCTTTTAATGTTAATTTGTCATCTTTATCTGCTTTTAAAGTATCTGAAATTTTTGACAGAAGTTTATTGTTTTTTCTTTCACCAATGGGCATTTTTGCCAGTTTTGCATAATTTAAATATTCTTGTGCATCTTTGAACGCCGGGAGTTCTTTATCACCTTTTAATATTTTCTGGGCTATCTTGAAACCGTATCTCTGAAAAATAAATGGAATCATTGTGAGATAAATTCCCAAGCATAGCATCTGATATAAGCCTTCTTTTGTTGCAGCGTACTTTCTTGTATCTTCATCAACTTTTTTATCCATCATAATAGCTGCCGGCCGGCCTGTTGCTTTGAAAATGGATTCTGTAGAGACTGTGTATTTTGTGTTATTTGCAAAATTTACAAATTTTGGATTTAAAAGTATATTTGCGACTTTATCAAGCATTATATACCTCCAATCTTCATTCCGGAACTGTAAAAATTTCTGAAATGATACATATTTTGTGCTTGATAACCGTTAAAATTAATCTCTTTCTTCTCCGGGTGAGGTAAAGCTTTTGTTGAGGGTTTTTGAACTTCTGCTTTTTTCTTTGTTATGAATTTGTCAAGAAGCGGTTTTGTTGCCGCATTACATATTGCAGGTATAACAAATAATGCTGTTAAACTTACTGTAATTAAGGATAAGGTTGATTTCATTTTTGGAAGCTCTTTTACATTATTTGTTTTAACTGCAATATGTTTGGCTAGTTTTTCAACGCCTGCATCTGTTACCAGGTATGAGCCAAAGGCAACTGCGCCCGTCAAACCTTCTCTGAATGCTGTGTAAATTCGTGAGGCTTTCTCCTGTTTTTTGTCCATCATTGTGAATGTGGGGCGAAGAATTCCTTTTGATACTGCAATTGTCAAGGCTCCGTAAAGGGCTTTGTTATTTTTTCCAAGACTTAGACAAATATCTTTAAAATATTTTTGAAACGGGGTATTCATTTTTATCTCCAATACAATTTTAGAACCTGAATTTGTAATGTAAAGTGTTAATTTTACGCTTAATTCAGTAATTAAGTTATTTTTTATAATATAATTTTATGTATGATGGAAAATAAAAAGGTATTTTTACTGCATTAACCATATTATGCATTGTCGTAAGTTATTTTATATGGAATTCTCTTGATTTCAGACTTTACAGGTTAAATTTTAAGAAAAATGCGAAAAAGCTGTCAATGAGAAACAGATGAATAAAGATATCGAAAAACAATACTTAAATAACGCATCTGTGTCAGATATGTTAAAACTGATAAAAAAGAGTTGTGAAGGTGAACTTTTATCAAAAAAATCTACAAATTATTTAGTTAGGATTATGCAGGATACAAACACGGGGCAAGATAAACTCAAAGCAGGTTTGCCGGAAGGAGTTTTGATAGGGCACAAAACAGGCTCTTCATCAAGAAAGTCCAACAGAATAAAAATAGCAGATAATGATGCCGGGTTTGTTATACTTCCTGGAGGTGGTGTTTATTATATTGCAGTGTTTATTCAGGATTCGCCAATGTCAGATTCTGAAAACGCTGACTTAATCCGCTCTATATCGCAAATAGTTTACAAATATTTTGTCAAATAGCCACCCAAAATGATAAAAAGCCTAAAAGCGCTTAAAAAATGGAGATAAGGCTTAATCCTTTATCTCCATTTTTTTTACTTGGTTGCGGGAGCTGGATTTGAACCAACGACCTTCGGGTTATGAGCCCGACGAGCTACCAGACTGCTCCATCCCGCGATATTTAATTCTCATGCCGAATAAATGCCTCGACAACTTTATTATTAAATGCTGAAAATTAAAAATCAACCCCTAATTTTTTTTAGGCCTCTATGTCCAACAAGTTGTTTGTGTTAGCTTCAAATGCTTTTTGAGCCTCACCAAGGTTGTAGGCGTTGTATATATCTGCCAGATTTTTGGAAGCAGCGGCCAAATTTTTTGCGTTTGTATATTGAAGTATCTTGTATAATCCGTTATTGTTGATTTTACCGTCGATTTTAGAGGCTTCAAGCTCTTCACCCTTGCTTAACATATCGGATACAAGAATTGATGTTGAATATTCTGCATTGTCGACTTTTCCGTCTTTGTTTATGTCAAATGCAGAGGCATCAGCATTTTTGAAACTTGTTTTCAGCTTTTGTGTAAGCTCTTGAACTGGTATTGATAGCTTTTTGCCCATTTCTTCAAATGCAGCCCCTAATAAAGCCATTTTATCAATATTTTTGCCGTTTGTACTGTCCGGCATGTACTGATATTCAAAATCAAGTGGTGGTAATGATTTTAAAAAATTATCAGTTTCTTTGATTAGTTTTTCGGAACTTGCTTCTACAAGTTTTGTTTTTAATAAGTTCCCGTAATTTTTGTCTGAAAATTTAAAACTGTCTGTGTTTTTAGCTTTTTTGCCGCTAAGTTTTTCTAAATATTCAAAATGATTGGCAGCTGCGTTTCTGCCGTATCTTACGGAATTGTCATTGATTTTGCCATCATAAATTCCTTTGCTGCCGTTGATATATGCCGCATTATTTTGAATTGAATAAACCATTCTTCACACCTTTTAATTTTATCCATTTTTATAAAACAACTAAAGATAGAAAATTGATTAATCTAGAAACTTTATTAAAATATATTAAGCTTACCTTTTGATAACACCCCAGGCCTTGATTGTGCCGCGAATATATTTTACAAGATAATAGTGTCCGGATTCTACATATTCAATAGATGCTTCCATGTAAATTTCTTCTTTATCTGGTTTCATTCCGACTTTCGCACGTTTTTTGTTAATTTTTTCGCGCTCTTTTGCTTCTTTTTTTCGTTGTTTTTTGTATTTCGGATCGTTTAATCGTTCTTTTTCTGATTCATCTTCCTCCACTTTAATTACCGGAATTAAAGCTACAGGAGTTTTACTTTGCGTAAGTATAAAGAATTTCCAATCATCGCTTAGTGCAAGCTCATAGTGTCCGGGTTGTATAAAATCCATTTCTCCATCAAAGAGATAGTTGGCTAAAACAAGAGTCGGATAATCGCTTTCATCAAGCGCATATCTGTAAATTGCCTGTGACCCCATTCTAATCCCCGACATATTTTGCGGCTGAGGCGGGTAGGCACGAATTGTGGGATGCATTAATACTGTATCAGTATAAATACCTTCAATCATTAAAGACGCTCCAAAAGGTTTTTAATAATATTTTGCATTTCTGTAAAATTTTTATCAAGGGCTTTTTCACCGCCAACAAAAATTAGAGAAAGATAATTCTGTGAATTTGAAGTATTTCCGGATTTTAACAGTAATCTGTAACTTTCACGCATAAGGCGTTTTAAACGATTTCTTTTAACGGCGCGTTTGTGAGTTTTCTTTGATACTACAAAACCTACGCGGGTTGGAGCGTTGGGATCCTTTTTTAATATTCCGGCAAAGAGCGTTACGCCGTTCTTGTGAAAAGAATTTTTAATCCTGTATGTTGCGGTAAAGGCCGCTTTATTTTTTAATCTGAATTGTTTTGGGAGCATACCCTCACCCAAATTTCTAAGCTCATTATATTCGCTAAGAAATTTTACCCTCAGCCATACAGCATACAAACTCACACAGCTCGTAACGCGCTGGTTCGTTTTGCATCCCACAAAGGGCGAGGGTAAATAAATACCTTGTAATCTTTAGATTAAGCTCTTTTTTTAGCTTGGATTGCTAATCTGTGACGGCCTTTTGCGCGGCGTCTGTTCAAAACTTCGCGTCCGCCCGGAGTTGCCATTCTTGCTCTGAAGCCGCTTACGTGCTGTCTTTTAATCTTTGTTCCTTCTAGTGTACGTCTCATAATCTTTATTCCTTTTAATTTATATTTGTCGTATAATTCAAATGTTAAATGAAAAAAAATAAATAGTCAACACAATAGAGGGAGTCAGGTTAAATTATATGAACAAAAATTTTAAAAAAATAGGGTTTATCGGCTGCGGTAAAATGGCAGGAGCTATAATTTCAGGGATTAAATCCTGCATTTGCGGAAATCATTTCGAATTAAAGGGTTCTGAGGTCAACTGTGAGATTGCTGAACTTGCGCAAAATAAACTCGGAATTGAAGTTTTGACAGATAACAGATTTTTGACAATGGACAGTGATGTTATTTTTATTGCTACAAAACCGAATTATGTAAGAAATGTTTTGGAAGAAATTAAAGACGAAATCACCCCGGAAAAACTTGTGGTTTCTATTGCTGCCGGCATTTCAACTGAAACTATTCTTGAAATAATTCCCAATGCACGCATAATAAGAGTTATGCCAAATACTCCGGCATTGGTAAAAGAAGGAATGTTTGCGGTTGCCAAGGGTGAATATGCAACTGAAGAAGATATTGAATTTGTTATGGAATTGCTTTCTTCTATTGGTAAAGTAATTGAGGTTGAGGAAGGCCAAATCGATATTGTGACAGCAATTTCAGGTTCAGGCCCTGCGTTTTTCTATAAAGTTATTGAAGACATGGCGCGTGCCGGTGAAAAACTCGGATTGGATTATGAAAAATCACTTCTTCTTGCAGCTCAAACAGCTTTGGGGTCTTCTAAAATGGTGTTTGACAGAGGCGAGGCTACTGTTCAAAATTTAATTGATAATGTTGCAACTAAAGGCGGATGTACTTTTGTCGGGATTACGGTTATGAATGAAGAACATTCAGACAAACTTTTTTATGATGTTATTGAAAAGACAGCAATTAAAGCAAATGAACTTGGGAAATAGGTTTTTGCTTTTATGAATTGTTGGCGGGAATTATATATTTAAGGCTTTTCATAGCTTTTAATATTTAATTCCCGCCTTTTCTATATTAATTCATCTGTTTGTATGAATTTATTAAAGAAATTGATTTTCGGGACCGTATTATGTTTTGTGTGGGTAAGAACAGAGGTTGATGATAAAAAAATACTTTAATAAAAAATATATTCATATTCTCTTTGTTGCGTTATTACCGATATTTTTCTATATCGGGGTAAGGCTGCTTGTTAATGAAAATCCATACCCTATATGTATTTTTAAAATACTTACAGGACACAATTGCTGGGGCTGTGGAATTACAAGAGCTTTTAATGCATTGTTTCAACTTCAATTTGAAAAAGCTTTTGAATTTAATCCACGTATAGTTATAGTTGCCCCGTTAATGTTTTGGATATGGATTTCAACATTAATAAGAACAATTCACACAACGGAGTTTCAGCCGTCTTCTGAAACAGAGAGTACATCGAAGTAAAAAGAAAGAGGTTTTCTATGGAATCAAAAAAGAACTACACTGCGACATTACTTTTGTCATTTTTTCTAGGCGGATTAGGTATTCACCGTTTTTACACAGGTTATATCGGACTTGGAATTCTCCAGCTGCTAACTGCCGGTGGATGCGGAATCTGGACATTAATTGATTTTATCAATATTTGTTTTGGCAACTTCAAAGCTGCAGACGGACAGGCACTTGATGAATACAATCCAACATTAGGTAAAACCTTCTTCTTCGTTTGGGTTGCATTATGCTTATTAAGCGTAATTATGTATGCTACTGCTTTTGCAGAAATCTTTAGAAGTGTATAGGAGGTTAGTTATGTCAACTAAACAATGTCCTTTTTGCGGGGCTGAAATTGACAGTGAAGCTGTAAGATGCCATGCATGTCAAAAATGGTTAAATGAGAACACTGAAGTTTTAACAGATGATAGACCTCAGGAGTTTTTGCCGACGTTATTGTTTGCATGGTTTTGCGGGGCTTTCGGAATTCACCGGTTTTATACAGGAAATATTCCGATTGGAGTTGCACAGCTTTTAACCCTTGGCGGTTGCGGTATTTGGGCCTATGTCGACTTTATAATGATTTGTTTTAATCAGTTCCGTGACGGGCAGGGAAGATTGCTCAGAAATTATGATAAAAACATTGGGATAACTCTTTTTGTATTAAGCCTTATACCTGTAATTATCATATTATTTCTGGTTTTACTTTTGTGCTTTGCAGTTACACTTCCGGCATTGATACATTAAAATATGAGGTTACACAAATATGACAGATAAAAAATGCCCTTATTGTGGTGATATAATTAGTGATACTGATAATGTATGTCCTAAATGTGGTGAAAACCTAATACTAAAATGTCCTTTCTGCAAGGAAGAAATTAAAGCCTATGAAGTGGTGTGTCCGCATTGTACTTCTAAACTTCGCGGACGTAAAGAGCCAAAGTCCCTTTTTTATATAGGCTATGCGTTGGCTGCTGTATGGGGAATTATAAACTTACTGTTCTTGTGGGCTGCTGCGCATTTTCCTGAAATAATAACTGCAAAAGATAAAGACGGCATGCTCGTATTACCGCTTTCATCATATATGCAGTTAACTTTGCAGCCAATGATATTCATTTCAATCCCTTACATAATGGCAGCCGTTAAAAAATATAAAATACCACTTGCAGTCATTTGTATGATAATCAACCTGATTTTAGGAATCGGCTTTTTAAGTTATTTCATACATCTTCAATATATATATCTTTAAAAAAAAAGCTCCCTTTTGGGAGCTTTTAGTTATTTAAGCATTTCTTCAAACATTTGTTTTCCGGTTTTACCACCCTTTTCGGTTGCGTAAGTAATAGGAACTAAGCTAGTTATACCGTTTACATTATCCCCCTTCAACTGGAAGGTAAACATATCATATCCCCATTTATTCGGGTTTTTATGACCATTGATGTCAATGGTGAATAATGGTGTTGTGGAGCTATACCCAAGTATAATAGTTCCGTCCGCTAAAACCCACGCCGGCCACTTTTCTTTAATGTTTTTGTCGCTAAACCCACTATTCGGGTCTGGGTTTGCTTCTGGATTGTTTTCAAGTTTTACCTTATCAACGCCTTTGTGCTTATTTGTAATACAACCTTTCTCAAGTGCTTTATTCTGACAATATGTTGCAACATTCAGTGTCTTGAATAGTTGTTCTCTGAATATTTTACATTCATTCATGCCACCGTTATAATCTGATGGAAGAGATGAACCATCAGGCATTGACCATTTATTACAGTTACCATATTCGTTACGGTTGGTGCAGGTTGCGGCGGGGTATGGTGAGTTTGCCCAGTAGAAACAATTAATCGGCGCTTCATTTTTTGCCTGAACCAATTTTATTCCATTAAAAAGGATGTTGTAAGCTTTTTTGTACTGGTTTTTCAAAATCATGTTTTGTGCTTTGTTAATGACTGAAGGTAAGGTCATCGCAGCTATAATTCCGATAATCCCAAGTGTGATTAAAACCTCTGATAATGTAAACCCTTTTGAAAAATGGTTAAAACCATTGCTATGACTGAATTCTACGGGGGGGGGGGCAGCCCATAATTCCTATTCCTCTAAGCATTTTTACCTCCTGTATTTTTGAATAGTGCATGCTAATGATATCATTTCTACATATTTTTATCAAGTCTAATTCCTTCCGCATTTGCCAAAAACTCCATAACATTTATAACTTTCGGGTGTTTTTTGTGTAAAACTCCGGCAGCTGCAAATCCTTGTAAAATTCCTAAAACACAGGCCGGGCAGGTTGTTAAAACAATATCAGCCCCGGTTTGCAGAATATTTTTAGCTTTTCTTTGGGAGATTTCAGCAGAAAGTTTTGGATTTTTCAATGCAAATTCTCCTGCAAACCCGCAGCATTCGTCAAAATCTTTCATTTCAATATATTCAACATTTTCGCATTTTTCTAATAGCGTTTTTATAAAATTTGCGTTTTCAAGATGACAAGGTTTGTGAAAAGTGACTTTTAAGTTTTTTTTGAAACTAAATCTAACATTTTGTGTTGTCGCAAATTCACCGGCATTAATAAACCTTGGTTTGTATTCTGTATTTTTAAAATATCCTTTCAAAGTGCTTTCACAGCTTGCGCAATCGGTTAAAATGTAATCAAATTCACAATCCAGAAGTTGAAGATTTCGGTTTTTGACTTGCTTAAAACGTTCCAAATTCCCGCTTGAAAGAAACGGCAGGCCGCAGCATTCAAAATCTTTTTCAATAACTTCAACATCCATATTTGAAAAAACCTTCTTTAAATCGTTTTCAACTTTTGGCGCTATGTTGTTCACACAGCCTTTAAAGTAGAGAAGCTTTGTTTTTGGGGTGTTGTTGTTTGACGCGGATATGGAATTTAATTTTTGTCTTAGTCCGAAGTTAGTCAAAGATTTAACAAGCTTTATAAAATTCCCGAAAATTAAATCTGATTCTAAAAATTTTTCAAGTTTACCGTGAAAAGTATTTTTGGCGTATTCATATTTTGCCGTGTTAAATATTTCACAGACATCAATACTGCTCGGGCAAAAGTTTTTGCATTTACCGCATTTAAGACACATGTCCAGATATTTTTCGATATTTTTGCTGAGTTTTAAATCACCTTTAAGAATTCCGTCGAGCATAACGAATTTGCCGCGGGAAACAGCACAATCGTTGCCTGTAATTTTATAAACCGGGCAGACAGATTGGCAAAGTCCGCATTTTGAACATTTGTTAATTTCATCGGCAAAATCTTGAAGTTTTTTCATACATAAATGATAACATAATTACCACGGATAATCATCTCTGATTTCCCAGCCATCTGCCATAATCAACCCTAAACAAAATGCACCGTTTGTATCGCCGGCTTCTTTTCTACAACCATATCTTTGTGATTTAATAATTTCATTTCTGTCAAATTTTGAATATCCGCCAATATCGGATGTCCCTTTATAACCAAAAGGAACAAGGCCGTAGTCTTTAGATATAACAATCGCAAAAAAATCTTTTCCAAATTTGTTTGGCTTTTTATATCCGTTTAAATCAATACAGATAATCTTAAAAGGAAGATATGAGTACTGCTGGGTATTACTTAAATAAAATGTTGTTCCGTCAACAGTGCTTACAATCAGTGCTTCGGAGTAAAATGGAGTAAATGTATTTTCAATAGTTCCATTTGGCCTTGTATATTGAATTTTATCAGATATTTTCCCATAAGATGTCATATTAATTGTTTTTAATTGAGGTTTTATATATTGATTAAAAAATTCAGCAGACGTCTGATTATAATTCCAATATGTCAGATTTTCGTTTTTTAGCTCAGAAAGTTCTATTGCCTGAGATAATATTGAATAAACTTTTTTTAATTGGTTTATTGTCTGAATTTTTTGATATTTCCCGATTAACGCAGGTAGCGTTATAGCCGCAACAATTCCGATAATACCTAATGTTATTAAAACTTCTGGCATGGTGAATGCTTTTTTCATAAAAATCCTCTTTATTATAATTTAAATATCTAACGAATGCGTTAATTATTACATTTATTCGTTCATTTGTCAATGAAGTTTTGAATTTATTTAATGAAAATTTAATTTAAAAGTAAAATGTTAAACGTATGAATGGAGCATTAAATGATTATAAATGATTTAAAAAAAGTTTTACTAGACGTAAATATTTCATTGACCGAGTTAGCTGATGCGCTTGGAAAACGTTTAAATAAACATTATTCTTTAAATAATCTTTCAAACAAACTCCGCAACGAAACGATTACGCATCGTGAAATGATTATAATTGCAGATATTTTGGGGTATGATTTAAAATTTGTAAGGCGCAAAGAAAATCGTTAAACAATCGCACCGTGGCTTGCATCCTGAACATTTTGTGCATATTTGAATAAATATCCTGACTTAACTTTCGGCTCAAATGGTTTCAATTTTGAACGACGGTTTTTAAGGTCTACTTCGCTTACTAGAAGTTCTATTTTTCTGTTTGGGATATCTATTTTTATTCTGTCGCCATCTTGTACAAGTGCTATTGCACCGCTCTTTGCAGCTTCTGGACAAATATGTCCGACGCAGATCCCGCGTGTTGCACCTGAAAATCTTCCGTCGGTAATCAGAGCGCAGGATTTGCCCAGACCTTTTCCTACTAAAAGCGACGTCGGGGCAAGCATTTCACGCATTCCGGGGCCGCCAGCAGGGCCTTCATAGCGAATAACAATTACATCTCCGGCATTGATTTTGTCATTTTCTAAAGCTTCCATCGCGGCTTCTTCACTGTCAAAAGTTCTTGCCCTGCCTTCAAATTCATAACATTCAGGCGCCACTCCTGAAATTTTTATTACACATCCGTCTTTTGCAAGGTTGCCGTAAAGTACGCCTAGGCCGGCTTCTGTGTATGTTGAATTCTCATAAAGCGGAATGACTTCGGTATCGATATAAGCCTTTTGAGCAATTTCAGAGGTGGTTAAGCCACAAACCGTTGCAGTATTTGAAAGTTGTTTGCTTAAAGATTTCATCACTGCAGGAACACCGCCGGCATTGTGAAAATCTGACATTGTGAGTGTTGATGATGGATTAATTTTTACGATTTGGTGAATTTTACGGCTGAGTTTGTCAAAATCGTCTATTGTAACATCAAGATTGGCGGCGTTTGCAATTGCAAGAAGATGTAAAAACGTGTTTGTGGAGCCGCCGAGCGCCAGCGAGGCGGTAAGTGCGTTTATCAATGCATCTTTTGTGATTATGTCAGAAGGTTTTATATCATTTTTTACAAGTTCTAAAACTTGCATGCCGCTTTCAAAAGCTATGCGGCGTTTGCGTGACGAAACCGCTGATGCTGAAGCACAGTACGGAAGCGACATCCCAAGGATTTCGGTCAGGCATGCCATTGTGTTTGCTGTGTACATTCCTTGGCAGGCACCTGCTGAGGGGCAGGATTCCTCTTCAAGAGCAAGAAGTTCTTCTTCTGTAATTTCACCGTTTCTGAATTTTCCGACAGCTTCAAAAGAACCTGTTACCATTGTCAATTTGTGGTGATTTCTGCACTCACCATCTAACATGGGGCCTGCAGTTACTATTATTGCAGGAATGTTAAGCCTCAAAGCTCCGATAATCATTCCCGGCGTAATTTTGTCGCAATTAGAGAGTAAAACAATTCCATCAAGCTGATGTGCTGCGGCAACGCTTTCAACGCAATCTGCAATTAAATCACGTGAGGGTAAAGAATATCTCATACCATCATGCCCCATTGCAATTCCGTCGCAAATCGCAGGAACACCGAATATAAAGGCTTGACCGCCTGCAGAGTGAATTCCCTTCTCAATTTGACGTTCCAAATCTCTCATCCCGATATGTCCTGGCACCAGGTCTGAAAATGCGCTCGCAATTCCGATAAAAGGCGCTTTCATGTTCTTTTTGCTTACGCCTGTTGCCATCAAAAGTCCGCGATGTGGAGTTTTTGAAATTCCTGATTTTATATTGTCACTTTTCATAAATTTACTCCCTTGGTTTTATTTTACAGCAAATAAAACATTTGATAAAATTTCAAATAAATGGTATTATATAAATAGAATTAAAAAAGAATATAAGGAGCTAAGTTTATGAAAAAGCGCACTATGACTGAATTGCCGGGGGGGGGGGGCATCCGCTAATAGCACTCCTCACAGTTTTTTACGTATCTTGTGTATTGCTCATAATAATAATAAAATGCTTAATGTATTAGGTGACATAAAGGGCGATATGAAAAAAGGTTTTACATTAGCGGAAGTTTTAATAACTCTTGGTGTCATCGGAATTATTGCAGCAATGACTTTTCCAATGATGATTACCAAATATCAAAAACAGGTTACAGTTGAGCGTCTAAAGAAATTTTATTCTGTCATGCAAAATGCTATCAGGCTTTCTGAAGCTGATAATGGAGAAATGGCAGATTGGGATTTCCCTAAAGATACCTATGACAGAAATATGAAGACATTTTTTGACAGATATTACAGACCTTACTTGAAAGATTCTCAGGAATGCAGTAAGTCCTTATGTTTTAAACATGAAAAATATGATATTTATTACTTGAATGGGAAACCTGCTGGAGGAATTTATTCTGATAATTATATAGTTAAGTTGAATGATGGGATGTATGTTTATTTTCTTCCAAATACTCCGGCAGCTTATATTTGGATGTTTGTTGACATAAACGGGCATCAGAAGCCAAACACCATAGGAAGGGACATTTTTGTTTTTGATATATATAGTTATCCTGCAAGGGCTCAACGCAAAAATTATCACATGAAATTCTGGGGTGAATACGATAAAGATGATGGAAAATTAACTGACAGTAATGATTATGGCTGCAACAAGTCAGCATCTAGATATTCAGGTTTTAAATGCGGTGAATTAATCTTACGAAGCGGCTGGAAAATCCCCAAAAATTACCCCTGGTAGGCGCACACGTAGTGTGCTTTTACACATTGGCTCAGTCATACTAATATCGCTGGTGAAGGAATTAGGTATGGAAGTGCAGGATCAGGACTGGGCGCTGGGAAAGAGAAATGTTTTGTGACGATATTCGAAAAATGCGGCAGGGTTGTGAACGTAGTGTGCTTTTACACATTGCTCTGTCATACCAATATCGCTGGTGAAGGAATTACGAGTATCCGCAGTATTAAAGTGGTACCGCTGATAGAGATGAAGTCCTCGTTCATTCCCTCGCCGGGGAGAGGGCGCAGTTCTGCAAGAGCATTTAGCGATTGCTAGAAATGCGGGTGAGGGTTTAAAAATCATAAGTTGCATGGTAGAAAATTTCGTAAATGTTCAACCACGCTATAGTTCAAGTTTTTAAACTTGAGCCTTTTTATTAATAGTACCTATAATAGCAGCCATTGTCCAGAAGATAAACTGAATTTGCGGCCTGAAAAATACAGTGTCGACAAGCCCGTGTACCATCATTGCAAGAATTGAAATTACAGCCGCTGATAAAAATATTACTTGTCGAATTTCAGTTGATTTTAAAATTATTTTTATGCCTTGAGCCAGCATTGTTCCGATAAATCCTAAAAATGCAATTAATGCAAAAATTCCGCTTTCAACTGCAATTTCTAAGAAAATGTTATATGCTGACAGTGCGTCAAATCCTGTTCTCATATATAGTCCGTAGATTTCTCGAAAATTCTTGTTGCCTACGCCAATGCCTAAAAGCCAGTTTTCTTTAAACATATTGAAAGATGATTGGTAAACATTAAATCTGAAAGAGTTTGACGAATCCTGCCGCATTGCAAACATAGATAGAACTCTCGCTCTTAAAGATGCAGAAAGCAGGATTGCCGATGTAATTAGAGCAATGCTGCCGCCTACAATTGCAGTGTAAATGGCTTTGTAATTTTGCCAGAAATATTTGGCTGAAACCGCAAAGGTTCCTGCAAGAATTACCATCATCCCGATATATGAGCCGCGGCAGCCGGTCAAAAAGAGAGCCGCCGTTGAAATTAAAGATAAAATTAAACCAACAATTCCGAAATGGTATTTTTTTTCAGTTAAGAATGCCGCTGTTGAGGCGTAAAGCGCCGGAATCCCAGCAACAAAATATCCTCCCAAAAGGTTTGGGTTGTATGGCTTTAAGGTTCCGTAAACACGCGTCATGATTTGTTCCGGATTAAGTTTTGATACATCTTGCCAACCGGAAATTTCTTCAACATGCGCAAAGTTTTGTAAAAATCCGATTATTCCTTCAAAGCTTATGCAAAGCCCGATTGTAATCAAAATCGGTAAAATTTTATCTGTATTTTTTCTTAAAAAATGCGCGATGGAAAGATAAAAACCCATATATGTCAAAGTTTTTAAGAAACCTTTTAAGCTCAAGGCAAAGAGTGATGAGCCGGCTAGGCTGATTATTACAATCATAAAATACGCCAGAAGCCAGAGTTCAGCTTTTGAAGGTTTAAGTTCTTCGCCTTTTACAAATAAGAGCTTAACTATTGTCAGAAAAGTCGTAAAAAGTGCGATTAAGCCGATATAATCCGACTTCATGACCGTTGATGCTGCAAATACCGCAAGAATTGATATGTAAATTAATTTATCAATATTTTGCAGTATAAGGCTGTTATTATATAAAAATTGCGTGTGATTTTGTGTGAAATTAAATAATTTATTGAACATTTTCCACTGCACTTAATTGCTGGTCTTTTGCTACTTCTTCTGCTCCATTAATAAGCTGGATGTTTGAAACGGTTCCGTTAAGTCTGTAGTCAGCACCTTCAAGAGTAATCGGAAGTCCGATTTTAATCTTGTTTCCGCCGACAACTGCGCCGTCTTTTGTGATTTTTGCTGTATCAGTAAGGGTTACAACTGCATCATATACATTTGGTTGTGAAACATCTTCAACTACAATTACGGTTTTTGTATTTCTTGTGTTCAATACAGGAAGAACAATTTTGCGTCTTTCAGCTTTTACATTTGTTATTTGTAAATCTGAATACGGAACATTTCTTATGCTTATAAAAGTTGTTTCGTTGGCTTTTATTGGCAGTTCGTTACCTGTATAAGTTATGCCGCGCATGACAACGTCAAAAGAAATTTGAGAAACCGCATCAATACTTTTGCTTGCGGTCGAGCGCATACCTTTCATTGTACAAAATCCGACGATTGCTGCGAGAATTATGCCTATGATAATAATATAGTCGACAATTCTGAGTTTTTTCAGAGTATTTAAAAAGTTTTCCATAATGTTCTCCTATAAAATATTTTCGACAGCGCAAAGAAGTTCGCTGATTGTTGTTGTGGCGCATCCAAACTGTTTTACGACAAGACTTGCCGCTATATTTCCGATGAGAGCCGCATAAACACTGTCGGCGCCTGCTGCAAGTGCAAGTGTGTAAACTGCAGTAACAGTGTCGCCGGCACCTGTTACATCAAATACTTCGGATTTGTTAAATACTGGAATTTTAGTGTATTTTTTGTTCGGTTCTGTTACAAACATGCCGTCTGCACCGCAAGTTATTAATATTGATTTGGCTTTTGTATCACGTAAGAGTTTGTCGCCTGCTTTTTTCAAATCCTCGTCATTGTTTATAAAAAATCCGACTGACTTTTGCGTGTCAGGAAGGTTTGGTGTCATAGAGGTTATGTTTTTGTATGTTTCGAGATTTTTTTGCGCATCAACAACGACTATTTTTTTGTGTTTATTTGCGATTTCGATTGTTTTTTCAATAACTTTTTTTGTGAGAGTTCCGATGTGATAATCCGACAAAATAACAGCATCAACTTCAGGAATTGCTTTTTTAAGCTGTTCAATTACGAGATTTTCAGTTTCTTTAGAAAGCGGTTCCTTGGTCTGACGGTCAATTCTTACAATCTGCTGGGTGATTGATGTAGAAATGCTTCCTGAAATTCTTGTTTTAGTTGTGGTTTTTCTGGAGGAGTCTTTCACAACATAAGCCGCGTCAACTTTAGCCTCTTTAAAGGTTTCAAAAAGCTGTCCTGACTGATAATCATCTCCGCAAACCCCGATAACTTTAATTTTTCCGTTATTGAGAGTTGCAACGTTGTGCGCCGCATTGGAAGCAGCACCGAGAATAAGTTTTGTTCTTGTGTGCTGCAAAATCAGCACTGGTGCCTCGCGGGAAATTCTTTCAGTGTCGCCGTAAATCATCTCATCAATTGCCAAATCCCCGACAACAAGGATTTTGGGCTCGTTTAATCTTTTAATATATGAAATTAGTTTCTTTTTATCAAAATCCATAACAATTCTCTTCAAAAATTTTTCTTCCATTCTAGCACAAACAAAAATTTTCGCAAAAAGGCAATTTTTTTATAGCTAAATACTTTATATAAATATAACTGGGGGATATTTTATGGGAAAAATAGGATTAGGCATTGATTTATTAAAGAGTGGCGTAAAGATGTTTAAGAGCGCCGGTAAAACCGCAGTAAAAGATTTTGAGTTTTTAAAAGCTTCTTCTAAATGTAAAATGCCGGAAGAGTTTTCTGCGATTTTTGGTTCGCGTTCAGGAGTTTACAAACTTTCACCCGAAGAAAAAGTTATTGACGCATTAAAAGAAGTCAAAACAAAAAGCGGTAAGGCGAAGTTCTCTGAAGAGGCGCTGAGGGCTGAAATCAAAAAGGTTAATTGGGGTTTTATGCGAAATAAGGACATTACAGGGCAATATTCAGATTCGAGATGTTTTGAGATTGCAAGCTTTGCAGAGCGCCCGGATGTTAATTTGAAGGATGTTGCAGAATTTTCGCTTTTGCCTGAACATTCTTTTGGTTTTGTAAATTCACTTTCAAAAGACAGATTTAAAATTTTCAAAGAATTTATGCGATATACCAAAGGGGACAGAAATTATATTCTCAAAATTGGAGAACCAAATCCCCGAAGATTTTCATTTGAACAACTGGTTCATATTTCAAAAGATATGTCAGAAAAAAGCGTTCAAAGGTTAAGAAAACTTGTTGATATCAAAAGACCTGAAGGAGCATCTGTATTTAAAGATGAATACGTTTTCAACGGCGATAATTTAATAAAGCTTGCCCAAACGGATAATTTAGAAATTAACAGTCTTGTAAAACTTGCTAAAACAAGCGGTTTAAACGGGCATTCAATCTGTGAAATCGCAAAAGTCAAGGATATCGACCTTAAAGCTGCTTCAAATGTCATTAATAAAATCAAAAAATCCCATAACGGAGATGTCTGCTTTTTTGTTGAAAAAGATTTGTATGAGGCGGATAAATTCAGACTGCTTGAGTGGAGCAAGGCAAATGACAAAGAAGTTTTGGTAAAAACTTTTGATAACAAAATGAACTTAATCTCGACTGACAAAATCGTCCCTGTTGCCGGCAAGCAAAATCAGGCAAAGATTATCGGAAAGGATTTTGAGGTTGTTCTGGAACCGCATGCAGTTCAGCGAAAAGATTTACTTTCATATGAGAAAAAGATGGAAACAGTTTCCGAAACCCGAAAAATAAGAGATAAAAACGGAAATCTTTTGCGAACTGAATATTTAACTCCGTCTAAAGTTGAAGGGCTTCATAACTGGAAAGCGGTTTTGCCGGACGGAACAGTTAAGCCGATTATTGATGTTAAAATGGGCAAAAACGGAATTTTGACTGTCAAAAAGAACCTTGAGGCGCTTGACGGCACCGTTACTAAACAAAATTACAAAAGACTTCCTGATGGGAGCTGGGCAATGCGTTTGAATATTTCAAAAGACGGAAAAATCCTTTCAAAACGCAATATTAAACACAAAATGTTCTCGGCAAACGAAGCTGAATCGGTTGTGAACGGTAAAAAGTACAAAGTTCATTATTCTTCTGATGAAATCAGGGTTTTGAATGCAAAAGGCGAAACCGACTGCGTAATTGATTTAAAATCCATGATTGACGCAAATAATATGCCGGAAAATGCTTTGAAACTGAAAAATATGCTTAAAGAATGCTCCGTCGATGAATTACAAGTAATCAGCAAAAAACTTAAGACTCTTGAATTTAATCCTAATAAAATTGATGCTTTGGCAGATTGTTCTGAGGGTAAAGTTTCTACCGGAGATGATATATTTATCTTTAGACATGAAATGGGACATATTGATGACCTTTTCGGAACCGCGCCTGCAGAAAATATGAAGTGTCAGGGAATTTATTCCACTGCCAAAGAGTTCAGGAAAATTTACTCTCAGGAATTGGATATGTTTATGAAAGAATTTCCTCAAACACAACGGCAATACGTGGATTATTTTATTGATCATTCGACTTTTGAGCTGTCAAGACAAAGTTTTCAGGAAACTGTAGCTGAACTTCTGGCCTCAAACAAAAGTCCTGATATCAGCAAATTACTTGGTACCAGAACCGAATATCTGGAAAGATATTTCCCGCTGACAAGAAGTTTTCTGGTGAATACGTAATTCTGATGAATTTGGCAGGGGTTTTTCTCTCCCGGAGTTTACCCGTGGCGCGGGGACGGCTGTGTCAGCATTTTTGCCAAATCTTCAGCCCCGTCAAAACCTCTTTTGCGAATTATGTTTGCCGCCGCTTCTCTGTCGTAATCTAAAAGTCTGTGTTCGGCTTCAAATCCGCCATTTTGTATGTCAAGAATTAAGTAGCAGGCTTTTAAATCCTCTGTCATCGGACGTCCGACACTTCCATCATTAATTACGGTTTGTTTTGAATTTGTCTGATATCCTGCAGGCTGGTGCGTGTGCCCGCAAAGGATTAAATCCGCATCTGTTCCGGCAATAATTTCTTCAACCTTTTCAATCGGCATTGCGGGAAGGATATCTTCGTTGTTTCTGCGCGGCGAGCCGTGTACAAGAAGAATTTTGACTCCTTCAATCGTCAATTCTTTTTGCGGTGGAAGGTTTTTAAGATATTCTCTGTTTTCGTCCGTAATTATTTTGTCGTCATCTTCAAGAGATTTTCCCATTACCGGAAATGCTTTTTTTGTATTTTCTATCAATTCCTTCGAACATTCTGCAAGCATTTTGTCTGTATTTCCCTGAATAACCGTCCAATCTTGTTGTGAGCGGATAAAAGCAACGGTTTTATTAGGTTCGGGGCCAGCCATTGCCAAATCGCCAAGACAAAAAATCCTATCGCAATTTTGTTTCTTTATATCTTCCAAAACAGTCTTGAGTGCTGTCATATTAGCGTGAATGTCAGAAATTACTGCAATTTTCATGAATTTCTCCCTCTTTTTCATCTTTATGCTACCATAAAAATATGATTAAAAGACGAAATTCAAAACAGATTTCAATCGGAAATGTAAAAATCGGTGGTGATGCGCCAATAAGTGTTCAATCAATGTGCAATACGGACACTTGCGACATTAAAGCAACCTTATCACAGTTGAGCGAGTTTGCAGAAAGAGGGTGTGAAATTGCGCGGCTTGCGGTTTTGAATTCTGACGCTGCTGCTGCAATAAAAGAAATTGTTAAAAAATCTCCGCTGCCGCTTGTTGCAGATATTCATTTTGATTACAAGCTTGCGATTGAATGTTTGAATAACGGTATTCATGCTCTTCGGCTGAATCCCGGAAATATTGGCAAACGTGAAAATGTAGAAAAAGTTGTCAAACTTGCAAAAACAAATCAAACTCCAATCAGAATAGGCGTTAATGCAGGTTCGCTTGAAAAAGAACTTCTGGAAAAAGAAATACCCCTTCACGAAAAAATGGTTTTGAGCGCGATGAAGCATATTCGGATTTTGGAGGATTTGAATTTTGATTTAATCAAGGTTTCGCTGAAATCTTCTGATGTTTTAACAACAATTGAGGCTTACCGTTCGATTGCTGAAAAAATTCCTTATGCTTTGCATTTGGGCGTAACTGAGGCCGGAACAATGCGCCAAGGTTTGATAAAGTCTTCAATCGGGCTTGGGACGCTTCTTGCTGAAGGAATTGGCGATACAATAAGAGTTTCGTTAACCGAAAATCCGGTTGAAGAAGTTACTGCTGGTTTTGATATTTTGAAAGCTCTGGGTTTGCGAAAACGAGGTGTGAATTTTGTTTCTTGTCCTACTTGCGGGAGAACAAAAATAGATTTGATATCGCTGGCGAAGCAGGTTGAGGCGAGATTTAAAGACTTGGAAGCTCCGATTACAATTGCTACAATGGGATGTGTTGTGAACGGACCTGGTGAAGCACGCCATGCTGATTTTGGCATTGCCGGAGGCATCGGAGAAGGTTTGATTTTTCAAAAAGGCGAAATCGTTGCTAAAGTTCCTGAAAAAGAATTACTTAATAAGTTAGAGGAAATTATAAGAAAATCATATAAATAATCCATTCTTTTTTTGTGTAAAGAAATTATAATATTTTTGTATTTATCTAAAAAAGTTATTATAATTCTAAAATACAGAGGTAGACTTATGAAAATTAAAACTTTATTATTTTTGGGAATTTTTGCAATAGCAATTTTACCGGCAAATGCAGAACTTACAACCAGTGATGTAAGATCTCGTGATTATCTTATGAATCATGG
>QAMI01000061.1 GCA_003150395.1 Candidatus Gastranaerophilales bacterium
TATCGGGATTGGGCAATAATACGTTCAGATTTATTAGAAACAGAACAGGGTTCACAAGCCGTCTGGGTTGAATATTATGTATCTGGAGTAGTTGTTAATTCCTTTAAACGCAGCCTAATAGTATATGGAACAGGCGATAATGGCTGCAAAAGTCAATATACGTTAAATCCCGGTACAGTAACTCCAGGTACATATGATGGCAGCAGTTATCGATTTAGAAATACAGCCCACTTTTCATGCACTTGCAATAGTTTCAGTTATGAATTGAAGTAATACTAACTTAACAAAAATACTTTTTGCTCAATATAGGCGCCCGTAAATAAACGAAGGCGCCTTTTCCTTTTCTTCTGTCATTCTGAGCCTGGTCTTTGCAGGTGGTCAGTCATCGTGGCGTTGTGGCGAAGAACCACCCTCCTAAAGAGCCTTACCTTCTCTTGTAATAGGATTTTTCGCTCCTTTTTTGAGATGTATGCATATTTTAGAAAGCCGTCATTATGTTTGTCTGTTGCTTCGCTCCCTTTTGTCAGTTCCATATGCCTTTCCACACCATGCTAAGGACGACAGTGTTATTGCAAAACGTAATTAAATTCATATTAGTCAATCGGGTATTATGATTTTGATTACGTTTTTGTTATTGAAATATTTTATAATACATATTTGATAACCGCATTGCTGCCTTGTGAGGAAATGTATAAAATGTTTCCAGATATGTGCATACCGTAAGGCTTTTGAACGTTTGACAGGAGGATTGTAACTGCTCCGTCAGAGGCAATTTTGATAATATTATTTGCGTTGTAATTTGAAATATAAATATTCCCGCTGTTATCACTAACCATACCAATTGGACCATTTACGCGTACGTCTTTTAAAAATACAAGTTTTTTGCCGTCAGGAGTTATTTTGTAAATCGTGTTGTCTGAAAACCCTGCAACATAAACATTACCTTCATTATCTGAGGTGATGCCGGTTGGGCTTGGAATGTCATTGAAAACGTTATTTGATTGTGGGACTTTCTGTTCTTGTGTTTCTTTTTCTTGCTCTTCTTTTTTTAGAGTTTGCATGTCTGTCTGGAGCTGATGGGCAAGCTGTTGGGCTTTAGGTGCGATATCCGCGCTTCGCGGAATAATTGAAAGATAAGACTTTGCATTATCGGTTTCGCCTGTTTTAACACTTAAAAGCGCTGCTTTATAAACGGCTTCGTAGTCATCGGGTTTGCGGACTATAATCTGCTTAAATACCGTAAGAGCGTCATTGTATTGTTGAAGATATTCTAAAACTGTGCCAAGATTAAAGTATGCATCGATATAATTTGGGTCAAGCTCGGTCGCTTTTTTAAAAGCCTCCATAGCCCTTTCATATTCCCCGAGTTTGTAAAGTTCAACACCTTCATTGTAGATAAGTTTAGCGTCATTTGACGGTTCAGCAATGCAGGTGCCTGAGGAAAGCAAAATTAATAGAAATAATGCAGTAAGTGTTTTTTTCATAAGATTATACCTTATTTTTGAAACAAGCGCCGCGCAGCTGCGGCGCCTATACTTATAATACCAGATTATTCTATATTTGACAATTCGTCAATTAGGGTCTGATTTTTGTCTGCAAACTCTTTTCCACGTGCGATAATTGCACGTTTTAAAATGTTTGCAAGGTTAATCGGAGTCAAAGCCTTAAAATTGTCAGGAAGTCTTAAGCTCCAGTTTTCATCACCGGAAGTTCCCGGGCGGTTGTAAACGTCGTAGATTTTAAAGAAATCTGTGAAGAAAATCTGTACGTTTTCTGATTTTGAGGCGAAAATTTCGACAAGCTTTGTTTCTGCAAGGAAATCTGCATCTTTTGTCATATTTGTAATTATTTCATCTTTGTTTCCGCATTCTGAGAAAAGGTCTTCAACAAGGTTTTTAACATGCAGATATCCTTCATGGGTGTTAACCATTGAATCCGCCCACATTTTGATAGGTTCGTTATCATGGGTTCCGACCATTGCCCAGCAGCGGCAGTCAATATTACAGCAGCGATATGGATGTTCCGGTTTTTCAGCTACGACAAACTGAGTCAGACGCATTCCCTGAAGCTGGTATTCCTTCATTACAGCGGCAACCGGGTTTGTCAGCGTTCCCAAATCCTCACATACAATAGCATCTTTATCGAGCCCTTCTTCTTCAGCAGCAGCAATAACGATTTTTTCAATTAATCTGCCGTATTTGTGAACTTGTTCTTGAGAAAGCGTTTTTACGCGTTTTTCTTTATCTGCTTCAAGAGTTGTGTCTAAATCTTCCATTTTCGCAATTGCATATTTGCAAAGCTCCGGATGTTCCGGTGAAGAGAAAAGTCTTCCTGCGCCTTGTTCGATTTTTGGTTTTTTGCCTGCTTTGTAAACCCACGGATCAATAAGACCTACGATGTGGTCAATTCTTACACCTCCCGGGTTTTCTCTGAACATTTTTTTGTATAGGTTTTTCAGTAATATTCCGCCTTCATCCAAAGAACCGTCGTCATTGTACATTCTGTCCGGATTCATTACCGGGAAACCCCAGGCCTGGCCGTCTTTTGAAAAGTAATCAGGCGGGCAGCCAAGCATCCAGCCTTCTAAAAATAATGACTGGTAAGCCCATGTATCACGGTCAGAAAAGGCCACTTGACGGTCTGCAATCATTTTTATGCCGGCTTTTTTAGCATATTCTCTAGTTTTTTCGTTCTGTTTGTTCAGGACAAATTGTATAAACTTATATTTGTCAATTTCGTCTTCATATTTTTGAGAAATTTCGTTAATTCTTTTTGAAAACTCGATTTTTTCTTCTGTTGATTTGGGATTGAAAAGGTTTTTGTCTGTTTCAGAAACCCAAAGCGGCCAATAATCGTTTCCATGTTCAATTGACAAGGCTTCGTAGAGACTGTCTTTATCAAGCCAGTAATCGTTTTCTATTTTGTAAGTTTCAAATTCAGTCTTTAATGTTTGAGAACCTTTTTCTTTAAAGTTTTTCCAGGCTTCTTCCAAAGCTTCATTTTGTTGTTTGTAAATGTATGAATAAGCCGTTTTATTAATATCTTTATTTGGATTGTTTGCGACTATTTGGCTGTAAGTTTCAACGGATAAAATATTATTCCACTCATCGCCGGTTAATTGTTTAAGGTCGATAAACAAAGGATTTCCTGAAAAAATAGTTCCTGTATATGGAGAAGAGTCGCAGCTTTTTGTTTTTCCGGCAGGCCCGAGCTGAATAGCGTTAAAAATGCCTTTAGCATAGTCAATAACTTCTTTGCCGCCGTTAGAGTTTATGGTTCCAAAACCTGTGTTTTCTCCTTCAGCAGCCGGAAAACTTCCGCTATGCATAATAAGTGCAAAATTCTTTTTGTCTAAAGCTTTAAGAGCTTTTTGAATAACGTCTGTGTAGTTTACAGTACAAACCATTAATAATTTCTCCTCTTCCCTAAAATAACACAAGGGAATGATAACATAAGGGAAAAATTTTTACAAGGTTAGTGTGATGAGGTTGGTTTGAGATTTTGAGGCTTGGGTAGAAAGGTAAGTGGAAGTGTTCAGGTTGGAATTTAATTAAATAGAAAAATTTGCAAATTTGTAATAAAATAAAATTCATTGTAAGCTCCTGTTTGCCACCGCCGTCACAGGCTTGTTAAGTAGACTTAAAGCGGAAAGGTAATGATGAAAGTAATGATTTTCTGTATAACAGAAAAAGCGCTATGGCTTATCTTATTGATAATCATAACGCTTTCAATCCTTTTCAAATAGGGAGTTAAGAAAGACCTTAAGAGAGTGAGACCTCTTAGAGCCTTTTCCCTATGTAAATATTATTTACGATTTTACAGTATTTGTCAAGTATCTTGTGTTTTTATTCTCCTTTACAAATGTTAAAAATTAATTCTAAAGTATTAAGCCCCAAGAATTAATTTTAGGTATCTGAAATGCACTTATAAAGCTTATTTTAAAGAAAATTGATAGTCATTTTCAGGCTGAAATATGTAACAAATAAGCGTCTCATCTGTTTGGAGGACTTGACAATATCTGGATAAAGATATAAAATAAGTTTATAACAAATAGTTTTCTAACACACTTGCACCGGTTTGGTTTATCGAATTAACACGAGGTTGAAATGTGAAAAAGATGAACAATAATCGAGCAGGAAGAAAAATTTGTACATAGTTGGTTTTCGGGCTGTCGTGAAGTCCGAAGGTTATCAGGAAGTATCGTATTCGGTGAGAGAATAGGTGGTACGGTATTTCTGGCAGTAAAAAGAAAGGTGAGAATTATGACAAAATTCAAAGGTTTTACTCTTGCTGAAGTATTGATTACTTTGGGTATTATTGGTGTTGTAGCAGCAATGACAATGCCTACATTGATTAACTCTACACAGGGTGCTCAGTACAAAACAGCATACAAAAAAGCATTATCAGTAATGTCTCAAGCTGTTGTTATGAACATTGCTCTTGAAGACTATGACTTGTCACAAGTTACAGCAGGTGCTGCAGCTACTGCTGGTACAGCTGGAACTGAGTATGCTAACGATGCTCAATCCTTGTATACTTTGTTCAAAAACAGAATGAACGTTGTTAAAGTTGCTGCTACAGACGATTTCCAGGGTGACACAAACGGTGAGGCTGATTACTATAAAATCGTAAATGTAACTGATGAAGATAAAGCAGACTATGAAGGTTTCGCAGAAAAACATGTTACTGCAAGCGGCAATGCATTTCCAGAATTGACAACTGGTGCGTCTTGGCCTACTGCTTTGACAATGTTATTCTACAATGATGGTATTACATTTATTTATGATAATACTCAAAGCACTTGCGCAGCAGCAACTGCTACTACTGAGGATGAATACTGCTTTGGTTTCATCGATGTAAACGGTCAAAAAGCTCCTAACAGAGTTGTAGCATGTGATAGTGGTTCAATTGAAGATTCTGGTGAAGACAACGCAGCTTGTACAGTATCTAACCCGACAGATATTTACCCGATTGCTATGTATGACCAATCAATTGTTCCTGCATCAGCAGCAGCAAGAGCAGTTCTTTACGCTAAGTAATTTTATACTGTGTTAATATAAGTTACATTGAAAGCACCCTTTTTTCAAAGGGTGCTTTTACATTAAAGATTATATTATATTATTTTAGTAAAATAATATTGTAAGAATTTAACATGACGTAATAAAAATGAGGTGAACATGGAAGAATTACGTATTGATTTAAGAATACCTGATGAAGAACGTGAAAAAGAAATGAAAAGAAGTTCAAAATTATGCTTTAAGATTAATCACACACTGCCAACATCACCTGAATGCCGAAATTTGATTGAAGAATTATTTAATAATGAATTAGACAAAAGTACGGTAATAAATCCTCCTATATTTGTCCTTTCAGGCAACAAGGTTAAACTTGGCAAAGGCGTTGTTTTGATGAATGGATTTCAATGTATGTCATCAGGCGGGCTTACGATAGAAAATAATACTTTGATTTCCTTAAATTGTACGATAGCAACCAATAATCATGATTTTTACGACAGGCCTGTTATAACTTGTAAACCTGTTCATATAAAGAAAAATGTATGGATCGGTGTTAACGTCACAATATTGCCCGGAGTTACTATTGGTGAAAACTCAATTATTGGAGCTTGTTCCGTTGTTACCAAAGATGTTCCGGATAATGCGGTTGTCGTTGGAAACCCTGCAAGAATAATTAAATTTTTAGATAAAGAAAAATTTAATAATCTAAAATCCTAAAGAAAAATTTTCCACTAAAACGGAGAGGGTGGGATTTGAACCCACGGAAGGTTTTGCCCTTCACAGACTTTCGAGATCCGCACCTTAAGCCACTCGGACACCTCTCCATATGTATTTTAATAATAATTTATAACAAAAATAACAATTTTAATTAAAAACAGAGAGGATGGGATTCGAACCCACGGTGGAATTGCTCCCACACAACCTTTCCAAGATTGCACCTTAAACCGCTCGGACACCTCTCTATTTTGTTGTCGATTTAATTATAACATAAATATTTTCATGGTAAAATAGTTTTATGTTAAAAAAAGTTTCTAAACTTAACAAAGGTCTGAAAGGCTATGTTACAATTCCTGCTGACAAATCGATTTCTCATCGGGCGGTAATGTTTGCATCGCTTGCAAAGGGTAAATCTGTTATTAAAAATTTTTCAAATGGAGCGGATCCGTTATCTTCACTTTCTGTTTTTAGCACGCTAGGCGTGAAACATGAATTTATTAATAAAAATACTCTTGTCATCAATTCTAACGGGAATTTGAAAGCACCTTCAGATGTTCTTAACTGCGGCAACTCAGGCACGACAATGCGTTTAGTTTCCGGGATTTTAGCTGGACAAAATTTTAAGTCTGTTTTATGCGGTGATGAAAGTCTGTCAAAAAGGCCTATGAAACGTATTATTATTCCGCTACAAATGATGGGAGCACAAATTTCTTCAACAGAGTACCATGCTCCTTTAACAATCTGCGGGCGTACTTTGCATGGAATTGATTATGTTTCACCGATTGCATCTGCTCAGGTTAAATCTTGCGTACTTCTTGCTGGTTTGGAGGCTGAAGGTGTTACCACATTTTCAGAACCTTACCTTTCCAGAAATCATACCGAACTTCTTTTAAAATACATGGGGGCAGAAATTGATTCTGTCGGAACTTGTATAAAAATCAGTAAATCTGAATTGCAGCCTAAAAACATTGAAATATTCGGCGATATTTCATCAGCGGCATTTTTTATTGCGGCAGGGTTAATTGTGCCGGATTCGGATATTATTCTTAAAGATGTTGGATTGAACAGTACACGTACAGGTATTCTCGACGTTGTCAAAAGTATGGGCGGAGAAGTTGAAATTCTGGATAAACAAACTGTTTCCGGCGAAGTTAAGGGTGATATAAGGATAAGATATTCAAAGCTTAAAGGCTGCATCATAGAAAAAGATTTAATTCCGCGCTTGATAGACGAATTGCCTATTATTGCTGTTATGGCTTCACTGGCGGATGGACAGACTATTGTTAAAGACGCACAGGATTTAAGGAACAAAGAATCTGATAGAATTACTGCAGTTGTTTCAGAGCTTAGAAAACTTGGGGCAGACATAAATGAGACTTCGGACGGATTTGTTATATATGGTAAAAAAAGTCTTAAAGGTGGAACACAGGTAAAATCATATCATGATCACAGGCTTGCCATGAGTTTGTATGTTGCAGGTCTCGTTTGCGATGAAGCTGTTGCTATTGACGATTTTGAGTGGGTTTCAATATCGTTCCCGAATTTTGAATTTTTGTTATCAAATTTAATTGCATAACATAATCAACTATTTATAGGATTTAATTTGGTCATTATTGACAAGAAATTGAAAATTTTATAAAATAAGACTATGGTTAATAAATATGTTAAAAAATATACGGTAAGTTCATTTGGTGTAAAAGAAAAATTATCCGTTGCTTTAGGTATAGTTATTGCAATTATTTTGTATTTTATGTTTTTCCATGTAGATAAAACTCCATATGGCTACGAAGAAATTCCTGAAGACGTTGACGCTTATATGAAAACAGCAGACAACTATTCAAGATTCTACGGAAAAGGCAAAATGCTTATTATGTATTATGATAAAAGAGATAAAGAGAATCCTTATTCAAAAACCTTTAAAGATGCCATAGAAACTGCTAAAAGAAATCAAAAAATAAGTGATTTGTACGAATTTAGACCATTTAACGTTTTAAATAATAATGTTGTTTTTGATGGTAAAGAAGGCGAAAAGAAAATTGTCGGAGAAAAAGCTCTTAAAAAAGTGTGTAGAAGCTTTTGTATAATAAACCCAGAGAAAAAAGCTTTATATTTCTATTTTAAACCGGAACAAAGAGATGTCCAGTATTTGGAAAGCAATCTTGAAAAGCTTGAATTCTGGGGCGCTAAGTTGGATTAAAAATTTATTAATAAAATAAAAAAGACAGGTTTTAAAATCTGTCTTTTTTAATGTGGTATGGTGCAATTATGAGTCTTACCTTCTCCAAGGTATAAAAAATATACAAAATAAAAAAAAGAAGCATTAATTAATGCTTCTTTTTTATTTGGGACCAGAGGGATTCGAACCCACGACCAAGGGATTATGAGTCCCCTGCGCTACCGCTGCGCCATAGTCCCGCAGTATAATTTAATTTTAATATGGTATGATTTACATCACTTGTGCTGTCTCTTCTAAATCTAACAAAAAATACCCAAAAAATCAAGCCTTGATTTTTTGTATTATTTCATTAGACCCGATAACTTCGTCGCATATATCCGAAGCGATACGGCTTTTTGATGCAATAATACTGTTTTTTACGGTAATATTGTCTTCTAAAATAACGTCATCCCAGATTATACTGTCAATAATTTTAACGTTTTTCCCGATTTTGCAACCGCTGCCAATTGTGGAAGTACCTTCAAATACTGTACAAGCTGGAATTTCACTTCCATTGTTTATGTACTTGCCGCTGGCAGAATTAATGATTGGCGTGTGTTTAAATCTGCATAGCCCGAAGAATAAATCTTTAGTTGACTGTTTGTATTGGGCAAGCGTACCTATATCAGTCCAATATTCATTTATTTCAAAGGTATTAATTTTTCTTCTTTTTAGAAGTTCTGGAAAAACATTTTTAGCAAAGTCATAGAAGGTATTTTCAGGAATAAAATCAAAAATTTCATAATTAAAAATATAAATCCCTGTGTTTATGTAATTACTTTTAGCATCTTCAACTGCTGGTTTTTCCTGGAATTCTTTTATAAAACCGTTTTCGTCGGTTACAACCACTCCAAAATGCGAAACTTCTTCATGCGGAATTTGTTTTATTCCTATTGTCGCAATTGCTCCGGCTTTAATGTGTGCCTCTATTCCCTTTTGTAAATCTGCATTGGAAAGTCCATCAGCTGAGAGCACAATAAATGTCTCACCTTCATTGAAAAAGTTTTGGCATTTTTTTAATCCCCCGGCAGTACCGGAAAGAGTATCTTCTTTTATATAATTGAAGTTAATACCTAGTTGGTTGTATTGGTATCTTTCAATAATTTTTTCTGCAAGATAATATGTGTTGCAAATTACATTTTTTATACCAAGTTCCCTAAGCTTTTCTAACAAAATATCCATAACAGGTTTGTTGGCAATTGGAATTAATGGTTTTGGCACCGCATATGTTAAAGGTTCCAGTCTGGAGCCAACCCCTGCTGACATTATCATTGCTTTTGTGACAATTTTGTTTGTCATGCCCTTCCCCATAAAACTCATTATATTAATTTTTGCATGAATAAGTTTATAATGCAAATTAAAAAGACTCTTGTCAAATAAAATTATAGGAGTATAATAATTTTATGAATTTGGGCTTATAGCTCAGCTGGTAGAGCAGTTGACTCTTAATCAATTGGTCGAGGGTTCGAATCCCTCTGAGCCCATTTAATTTTTCTTAATGAAAAGAAAAAGTAATGAATATAGATTTTAGTAAAATTCGACGAAGAAAGACCGGGAGTACGGTCTTTTAATTTATGATTAAAAGTTTGCTTTAAGATAAGTTCAACACCTTTTTGTAAATTTCGTTTTTACCGAGGCCGTAAAGTTCTGATAATATTGTTGAGATTTCTTTTGCACTGAAATTTTTCTTTTTTAACTTTTCTATTTTTTCGTCCAAATCGTCAGTATGAAACTCTGGATTTTCAGCATAAACCAGTGCTACGATTTCACCTTTTAGAATATTTTTTTCAAAATGATTTATTATGTCGTGAGGCGTTCCTGTTATTATCTCCTCAAAAATTTTTGTAAGCTCACGCCCAATCGAAACTTTTGATGAAGGACGGTATTCGGAAATTATTTCAAGCGTCTCAATCAGCCTGTTCGGGCTTTCATAGAAAACAATATTTGTATTTTTAAATTTTTTTAAAATCCCTTCGATTTGGTTTTTCGATTTTGGTAAGAAGCCAACAAAGTAAAAGTCTTCGCTTCCGCGTGCATTTTGCGAAAGAAAAGTTACAGCGGCGTTTGCTCCGGGAAGAGCGGTAATTGAAACATTATGTTTTCTAAGTTCTTCTACCAAAATTGAGCCGGGGTCGCAAAATAACGGAGTGCCGGCATCTGAAACAAGCGCAATCTTTTTACCTTCTGTTAAAACTTCAACAAATTTTTTCAACCGTTCTTTTTCGTTGAATTTGTGGTAAGAAATGCATTTTGTTTTTATGTCGAAGTGGTTTAGAAGTTTTTGTGTAACGCGCATATCTTCACAGGCAATCAAATCGACAGATTTCAAAACTTCAATTGCACGAAGCGTTATGTCTCCCAAATTCCCGATTGGTGTAGGGACTATGTAAAAGTCATATTCTTTCATAAAACGATTTTAGCATGAAAAATAGGAAAGTTTTATTGATGCCTTTTGAATTTTATTTTGTGTATTTACTATTATACATGTTTTCAATCATTTGTTTTGTTGTGAGACCTCCTTTTTCTGTAGCAGAACAACTTCCCTCAGGTAATAAATTTAACTGTAGATTTGTATTGCCGCGAATTCTGAATGCAAAGAGGTCATGCCCCCATTTGTTCGGGCTTTTTTTGCCGTTTATGTCGAGTAAAAATATTGGAGACCCTGATATACTGTAAGGTATCATTATCATTCCATTCTTTAATACAAAGGCTGGAGTTTTGTTAAGAAGATTCGTTTTTCTGAAATTATTACATCCTGAAGTTTGAACGTATGCTTCATCTTCACTTAGGTCTGGATTGTTTGCTATTCTTACAGTATCAATTCCCTCATATTCCGGGATACATCCTTTTTCGAAGGCATTGTTTTCACACTTATTAATAACTTGTATTGTTTTTTCGAGTGCTTTATAAAAAATTTTACATTCTTCCATATTTCCATTGTAATTTTTAGGAAGTTCGCTGCCATCACTAAGCGCCCATTTTGTGCATCCACCACGGTCATCGTATGCTATACATTTATTTCCTCCGTAAGGATTTTTGTCCCAATAATAGCAATTTGGTGTATAACCCCAGTCTGCCTGAATCTTCAAATACGCCTGCTGGAATAATGAATACGCAACTTTAAACTGGTTCTGAAGAACTTTCTTTTTGTAATTTCCGATTAGTGACGGCAGTGTCATTGCTGCTATTATTCCTATTATACCAAGTGTTATAAGAACTTCAGCGAGTGTGAATCCTTTTTTCATATAATTTATCCTTGTTTAATGCATTATATATATTATTAATTACATCAAATATAGTGTATATAAAATATTATAAAGTGTAGAATGCAATTTGTCAATTGTTAAAATATAATAATGCATAAAAAAGACATACTAAAAGAATTTGGCCGCAATCTAAAAGCAGAGCGTAACAGAGCTGGTTTTTCACAAGAAGGACTGGCTGAAAAAGTTGGTTTAGGGTTTGGCCAGCATATTGGCAAAATCGAACGCGGCGAAACAAACACTTCTTTAACTGTTATTGCGGCAATTATGGATGTTTTGGATATTGATTTTGAAAAACTTTATGATAGAAAAAAGTTTTTGTGATTATTCTTCAATGTTAAATTTTTTCTCTAATATTTGCTTTGTGCTGTCAAGAATTTCGTTGTAATTTACATTTACCGGAGTCGGCTTAGCTGTTTCAATTACATCAAGAAAAACTTTCGCATTTTTTGGATTTTTTCCGTCCAGAAAATGCTGCGAAGCTGCTGCATCAACCCGTGCAGGAACGATTAGCCCGCTTTCGCTGAATTTTTCGGAATTTTCCTTTGAAGAAAGATATTTTATCAAACGCATTGCCTCTTCTTTGTGTTTTGATTGTGCTGAAATTGCCCACCCTGAAGCGTCAAGCGGAACAATACTACCTTGACTGCCCTTGGGGAAAGGTGCAATATCCCAATCAAATTCTGCGGCTTCACGGTATTTCGGGACAAGCCATCTTCCCGATAAGTGCATTGCAAGTTTTCCCTGCAAAAACATTTGTGCCATTGTGGCGCTTGCGCTTTCGTGTTTTTTCGGTGCTACGAGGTATTTGTTGCGTAGATTTGAGTAAAAGGCTATTCCGTTTTGGCTTTCGGGCGTGTTTAGAATTTGTGTTTCTAAATCATCAGACAAGATTCCGCCGCCTTCGCTCATCAAATAAGGAAGATAGAACAGCGCATCTTCTTCAAAACTTATTCCAAAAATACCTTTGTTTTTGTCGGTAAGCTTTTGTGCAAGATTTAAAAATCCTTCAAATGTCATGTTTTGGTCAGGATACGGCAGTTTTTTTTCATTGAATAAGTTTTTATTGTAGTAAATTACAAGAGTTGAAATATCACGCGGAATTGCATATAACTTGCCTTTAAAACTTAACGCGAGAAGAGATTTTTCGTAAAATTTGGACTCATCTAGTCCGCTTTCGGTTAAATCATCTAATAACCCGGCATTTGCATATAGCGGAAGGTACAAATTATTAATAAATATCACATCTGGAGCTGTGTTTGAGGCGAAAAGCAGGTGAAGTTTTTGAAAATAATTTTGCGGAATATGCATAAAGTCAATTTTAATATCAGGGTTTTCGCGTTCAAAATCTTCAAGCATCGGTTTCAAAATATCAATCTCTGATTTTGACCCCCAGCTTGAAAACTGGACGATTGTCCGGGTATCTTTTGCCGGCAGAAGGTGTATGTTGAAAATGTTTACCCTCACCAGCCGCTGTAAGCCTCGTGATTTCTCGGCAACACCGGCACTCTCTCCCATAGTGAGAGGGGAGGCGGGTTTTGTCATTTTGTCTTTTTGAATGCAGCCGCAGCAAAAAAGCATTAGCGCAAATATTATAATCAAAACTTTTGATTTCAGTTTCACTTTCTCCCCTTTGTATTATAACGCATTGGTTTTGTAACTTTGCATAAAAAAGTGAGCCTTTAACGGCTCACTAAAACATTTTATAATTCAATCAAAACACCCATTTTGTCTTTTTGAACTTCAACCAGCGATTTGAAGTTATCCGCTTTAACCATATAGACATTCGGGTTGTCCATTCTTACCTGAAGCGGTTTGACGATGTTTCTGTCGAATTTTTTCAATACAAAGATTTCTTCACCTGATTTACCGATAATGGCAGATTTACCGTCGAGTGATACAAGATAAAATCCGCGGTCTTTGTCAATATCGTAGCCTGATTTGATGATTAAACCGCTAAGATTGTTTTCTCTTGTTTCATTACGCAAAGCTTCTATAGGATTTGTGGCAGTTTTTTTCGGCTCCGGAGCTTTACGCATATTGGCAAGCCCCTCGGCCACAACTTCTGAAAGTGAACTAGTAACTTTTGATTTATCATCATTTATGATATTGAAATATTCATCAACGGTGATCATATCATAGTCGTTTGTTTCTGTTTTTAATTCGGTTTTCTTATTTAAAAGTCTGTCGCTTTTTGCAATTAAATCAGAGACGCTTAAGTTTGCATCTTTGAATGAGCGTGGGTTTGAGTGAAGCTGTGAGTAACCAAGATTAACATGAGGAGCTTCTTTAGGTAATTCGAGTTGAACTCTTCTGTGTTTAACTCGTTTATTTCTTTGAGTTTCTTCAAGCGCTATTTTTTCAGCAAACGCTTTTAGTCTGACTGTTTTGTTAATTTCGTTGTGAATTGCAGCTGTTTCTTCAGCTACAGAATTTTGTGCAGATAAATTAGTTTCTGATTCTTTAATATCTTCTTCAATATTTGTTTTTTCAACACTTGGAGAGGCTTGCAGTAATCTTTCAAATTTTTGAATGCGGCTTTCTGCATCTGTTACATATTTAGGCTGTGCGGCTTTTGGCTCAGGTCTGTTTTTAGAAACAGGTTTTGCCGGCTGTTGAACAGGCTGAGACTTTTTAGGCTGCGGCTTGTTTTCTGAGTTTTTTGGTGCAGGAATATTATTAACAGCTTTTTGCGGTTTTGATTTTACCTTCGGAGTTTCTTTTATGATTTTTGCAGGTTGTTCTTTTGAAGCCAAAATTTTGTATTGCGAAGTTTCCTGCGGGACAACGTTTTGTCCGGAGGCGTCAATATATTGCTGATATTTTTCCTGCCAGCTTAAATTTTCGTTGTTGATAATATTGTCGTAGCTTGGAGCAGGGGCTTGTTTCTTTGAGGCAATGTTGTTAAGAAAAACATTTTTCATAATTTGTGATCTTCTGAGAGAATTTTTGATTAAATTGAAAAGTGCTATAATACAAATCAGCGGTATAAAAACAATAGCTAATGTAGCAGGCATATTCTGCGGTATCCTTCCTAAGATGTTACTTTTTATGTCTGAAAAATTATTTTTTGTGCCGGCTGAAACATTTTTGTCAGCAACTGGCATAGGAACAAGAGTATTTTCTTGAGCGACAGGGACAGCTTCTTTTGTTGGGACTGAAGGTATGTGAGAGGCTAAAATATTTTCGCCAATTTTTTCTCCGGCAGTTTTGGCATCAAAACTTGAAACCGGTGAGGTTTTTGGTTGTTCAGTTTTTTTAGCAGAACCTTCTTTTATGTGTGTTTCTTGTTTTGGCTGAATATTTGCGGCTTTTGTTTCGGTTTTTTTGTTAACAACAGGTTTTTCCTGCTTTTTGGAAACAGCTTTAGACTGGGCAGACTGTTTTGACGCTGCTGCGGTTTTAGATTTTGCGATATCTGCAGCTGTTTTTGTCGGCTGAATTTCCGGCAATTTAAAAGCAGGTGCTTTTTGCGCCTGAGTTTGAGGTGTGCTTTGAGCCGTCTGGGCAGGAATTTGCGGAGCAGGTTTTGACTTTTGCTGTGCGATAAGTGCACGGTATTCACGCTGTTCCTGGGTTACGGGTGAACTTTTTGCGGTATTTGTTTTGATATCAACCGGACGGTTTGTGATTACAGTAACTTTTGTATAACCGTTTTGCCCGTCATCAATAGCTCGAACATCAACGTCTGATACGATATCTTTAACTGAGGTAAAATCCGGTTTTGCGCCGTTTGCACCGTTAACATTCGGCATTAAAATTACGTATTTATTATCTGATTTTTTAGTAACAACAACATTATCCGCGTATGGACTGGACGTATATAGGGTAAATTCAAGGCCGTCAGAGGAACTTCTTCTGACATCGACCTGGTTGAGTGTATTGTCCGCAAGAGCCTGCGAACCTGAAAAGCTGGTCAAACTAAAACACAGTAATAAAACAAGACCGATTTTTTCGGATTTAATAATCATAAGTTTCCCGTTATTTTACCTACTACTATATATTATATAATACATTGAGATAAAAAAAATTGCTAGTTTCTTAATAAATTTATACTTTTGTGTTAAGATTGTAAACATGAAAAGCGGATTTGTAACTATAATAGGGCGTCCGAATGTCGGGAAATCAACACTTCTGAATCAAATTTTGGGGCAGAAAATTGTTATTACGACTGACAAAGCCCAAACCACCAGAAAACGAATTAAAGGAATTTATACAACAAAAGAGGGTCAGATTGTTTTTGTTGACACGCCGGGCGTACACAAACCTTTAAACAAACTCGGGGAGTTTCTTCTTGATGAGGCAAAAATATCAATTCCTGATGCTGATTTGATATTATTTCTTGTTGACGGCTCTGAACCGGCGGGAAAGGGTGACAAATGGATTGCCCAAAACCTTCTTGAAACAGAAATTCCTGTCATTATTGTAATGAACAAGGTTGATAAGGTCAAAAAGCCGGACGTTGTTGAGAAGAACCTGATTTCTTACAAAACGCTTTTTGAAAAAAATCTTCCAATTTTGCGCGTTTCAGCTAAAACCGGAAGAAATATTGATACTTTAATCAGCGATATTTTCAAAAAACTTCCGGATGGTGAATTTCTTTATCCGGAAGATGTTGTAACCGAAGAAACGATGCGTTCGGTGGCAGAGGAGGTTATCCGTGAAAAGATTCTTCTTAATACATCTGATGAGATTCCGCATTCTGTAGCTGTCAAAATTGAGAAATATCTGGAAACTGATGAAATTGACAGGATTTGGGCAAATATTTTCTGCGAAACCAAAAGCCAGAAAGGAATTTTGATAGGTAAGGGCGGTGCAATGCTCAAAAAAATCGGAACTGAGGCGCGGCTGGAGCTTGAAAAAATTGTTGAGAAAAAAGTTTTTCTTGGGCTTGAAGTGAAGGTTGAAAAAGATTGGCGCAAAAAAGAAAAATCTTTAAGAAATTTTGGTTACGAACAGGAAAAGTAGCAAAAAAAAATTTTCAGGTATTTTGTTTAAATGTAGATTTATGAAAGGGAAACTTATGTCAATTTATATGCCAATCAATCAGGTAAACATTCCAAAAGGCACAACTATTCAAGTTGGAAAAATCGCAAAACAAACAGTAAATCAATTGCAGTTTAACCGTGCAATGGAGAATGTTCTAGGTCATACAAACAAGGATTATTTTAATCTTACGCATGCCTCAAAACCTGAAAATTCTATTGCAAAGCCTCTAATTACTTTTGCAGAAGGTTTCAAGAATTTTTTTGAAAGAGGAACAATGTTCTAATCATTTGCGTTTAACGAATTGAATATCGTAACCGAGAAGGTCCGCAATTTGGCGGACTTTTTTGTGGCCATAATTATGTAATTTTGCATTTATTAGAATTTCGTGTTACAATAATTATGTAATTTTAAAGGAGAGTGTGTATGAAAAGTAAGATTATAACTGGGTTTCCGGGGGGGGGGGG
>QAMI01000027.1 GCA_003150395.1 Candidatus Gastranaerophilales bacterium
ATTCGATTACGAGGTGTTCTTTGATTTCCGGATCTAATTCTTCTCTTTCAGGTATTCTGTCGAATGTGATTTTCAAAGCTTCTTTGTCAATCGTCATCCAAGCTGGTGCACAAGCCATATCTATCATTTCTGTTACTGATTTTAAGAACGCTGTGCTTTTTGATTTGATAGTGATTACATCGCCTGCTTTTACGAGGTAAGACGGGATATCAACCTTTTTACCGTTTACAAGAACATGACCGTGGTTAACAATTTGTCTTGTCTGCTTGCGAGTGATGCCCAAACCTGCTCTGAATAAAATGTTATCCAATCTTGATTCCAAAAGCTGTAACAAGATTGTACCGGTTACACCTTTTCTTCTTGCTGCTTCATTGTAGTATTTTGCAAATTGTTTTTCGCTTACTAAATATGTGAATCTGATTTTTTGTTTTTCAGCGAGGTGGATTGCGTATTCAGAAGGTTTTTTTCTTACCGCACCGTGCTGGCCTGATGCTGTTTGGCGCATTGACGATGTTAATTTTCTGTTTGATAAATCTTTAACTTTTTTATTTCTGAATAATTTATTTGATGGTCCTGTGTATTTTGCCATTTGTATTTTCTCCTTTTGTTATTGCGGGGCGTCTATGGTTTGCGCTTTTGGCTTGAACGCAAGCCCCCGCGGTTCTATTTTTGTTTTTTGATTAATTAACTTCTTCCGCCTGTCACATCAGAGATTTTTCGTTCTGTTCGCTTTTGTTTCAATCTCAACGGCGGTATCGTTATTTGTATTCCTGCTCGTTTCGCTTTAGTGCAACGTTTCAGGACTCACTCCGGCTACTCAGATTAAACTCTGCGTTTTTTAGGTGGACGGCATCCGTTGTGAGGAATTGGTGTTACGTCCTTAATCAAAGTGATTTCAAGTCCTGCGGCCTGAATTGCTCTGATAGCTGTTTCACGGCCTGAACCTGGTCCTTTAATATGAACTTCTACTTTTTTCATGCCTTGATCAATTGATTTTTTTGCAACCAATTCTGCTGCAGATTGAGCTGCAAACGGGGTACCTTTTCTTGCACCTTTAAAGCCTGTTGCACCTGCTGTTGCCCAAGCAATAGCATTACCTTGTGTATCTGTAGAAGTTACGATTGTGTTGTTGAATGTTGACTGAATGTGTACAACACCCTGCAATACGTTTTTCTTTTCTTTTTTCTTTGTTTTTACTGGTCTTGCCATTTCTATTATCCTTTATTTTTTGTAAGTTTTTATTTATTCATTTTTGGACTTGTGTAGGGGTTCATTCGATGTCGCTCATTACACCCTGCCGAAATCCGCTTTTTGGATTATTGCTTTACACCTTCAAATTTTCGGCGCCTTCCTTAGAGTATTGCTTACTTACGTTAGCTTCACTCTATGCAAAATCCGTTATTTTTTCTTAGCTACTGCACCGTTTTTCTTTCCGCGGCGTGTTCTTGCGTTAGTTTTTGTTCTTTGACCGCGGCAAGGAAGCTTGCGTTTATGTCTCATACCTCTGTAGGAACCGATTTCCTGAAGGCGTTTAATGTGCATTGTTACTTCACGTCTCAAGTCACCTTCGATGTGGTAGTTAGCCAGTTCGTTACGTAGGTTTTTGATATCTTCTTCAGTCAAGTCATCTGTTCTTAAATCCGGTGAAATACCTGTTGCTGCAAGAATTTTTGCACTTCTTGTAGGTCCGATTCCGTAGATATAAGTCAATGCTATAATCATTCGTTTGTTACGGGGTAAATCAACCCCAGCGAGTCTTGCCATTTTTTATTTTCTCCTTTTCTGTTGTTAGATTTTTTTGTGTATGAGGCTTAAATACTTCCTCACCAATTGCTGTTTTGACCCGCAATTTCGGTCTGTTTCTATTAGTTTATCCGGCTTCGCGTTCCTTGCATTAGCTTCAAATTTCTCTGAAATTTTGCCGCTCATTAAGGCGCTTTGGATGTTTCGGGCCGAGGCGCTTTTGCTCACCGGTGCCCTGCCAAAAGACTAGCCTTGTCTTTGTTTGTGTTTAGGATTTTCGCAAATTACTGCGATTCGGCCTTTTCTTTTGATACATTTGCATTTATCGCAAATTTTTTTTACTGATGATCTTACTTTCATTTTGTGTTTCCTTTATGTTTATTTGTTCGTGAGATTTTTATATTATTTTAGCCTGAAGGTAATCCGGCCTCTGGATAAATCATAAGGTGTCATTTCAACCTTAACTCTGTCTCCGGGCAAAATTCTTATGAAGTTTTTTCTTATTTTCCCTGAGATATGCGCAAGGATTTCGTGATCATTTTCAAGTTTTACACGAAACATTGCGTTTGGCATGGATTCTATAATCGTACCTTCAATTTCAATAACGTCTTTGGCCATATTACCTCTTTTTTCGGCTTTTTTACATGTGCATAGATACCCTATTTAAGAGTATATTATTATCATACTTGGAAAATATTTGATTGCAAGCGATTTGGTGTGTTTCTCACGCAAAATATTAATAAAATTCAATGGTTGTTTTTATAATATAGGTACACTATCAATAAAATCTTGCAAAACTGAAAATACCGTAAAATGTAACTTCTAGCTATTTTTGTAAATTTTTCTTAATAATTTTAATGTGTATATTTTTAAATAAATAATCTTTATTTGTTTAATATTTTATTCGTTTTGGATAATTTTTGGGAACTTTCCATCCGTTCCTTTGTATAATAGCCGTGCAGTAATTGCCGTTAATCTCACCTTGCAGGCAACTATATTGTGCGTTGTTATAAAGTGAGGCTTCATTACCGTCCCAGTGAAATAAAAACGGTTCTAATCCTTTTTTATATAGATATTTCCAATCTTTGCTATTTATAAGAGGATAAAATTCAAAGGAAAATGCGCAAACTCCAGAACGTTTTGCTCTCGCTAAATTCAAACATTTTTTTGCATTTGCAGGATAAAATACAATTTCTCTATTGTGGGTTTTATCCGGGGTATATTGAAATGAACTCCCATCTGTCAGTTTATATAAAGTTACTGTTGTACCTGTGGAATCTTGGACTTTTTCCGTTGTGTATTTTATGTATTTTCCTATATAGCGTTTGAAATTTGCATCAATGCTATCTGCTTTAGAAATGTATGTTCCATTTTCATCTTGTTCTGCTGATATCCAGTAATCCCATCCTTCGTAAGGGCCATTTTCATTGACTGATTGCAGAATGGCCTGATTCATAATCGTATAGAATTTTTTTAGTCTGGTTTCGGTCAGATGGTTATTGTAATTTTGAACCAATGCTGGAAGTGTCATTGCGATAACGACACCGATGACTCCGAGTGTTATCAAAAGTTCTGCCATTGTAAAAGCTAAATTTTTCATAATTTTCCTCTAATCCATGCAAAATAATGTTAATACATGTGATATATCACATATATTAACATTATTACACATTTATTAAATCTGTCAACCCTTTGATAATAAAGCTATTATGAAAGATTTAAGACTTTTAGAATTAGGTAACAAAATCAGATTTGAGCGTATGAAACGGGATATTTCGCAAGAAAAACTTGCAGAGCTTGCAAATGTTTCAATCAGAACAATCAGTGATATTGAGCGCGGAATTACGGATATTCGTTATACTAATCTTTTACAAATTGCGGCTGCTTTTGATATTACGATTTCGGAAATGCTTACTTTTAAAATGTAATGTTAATTTTTATTACGAAAATGTTTTCTATTGAAATTAACAGGGAATATTTGACTTTATATAGGTAAGATATTCTTTCGTTATGAGTTTGAAGTGTAATTCATAACGGTAATAAAAGGAGAGTATTATGCCTGATAAAGTAAATAGTATAGAAGAATTAGAGCAATTAAAAGCTGCCGCGGCCGCTCAAGGTACAACGGTTCCAAACTATAGTGAATGGAGCCAGATTATGCAGGAGCTTAATGAGCTAGGCGTTGAAACCACCGGAACTTATGAAGGTGATAAAGCCAGAATGCAAGAAGTTCAGCAGGCTGTTGAGGATTATATTCGGGAAATGCAGGTTGAGCAGGCTGCCGAAGAAGCAAGGAAAGACGAACAAAAAGTTAAGGCTCTGCCAGAAACGGACAGTGAACAAACTGTCAAAGCTAATGTTGCTAATGCAACAAGCTCGCAATTAATAGCAGATTATATGAAGATTTATCATTTGCTGCCATAATAGTTTTAATCTTGTCTGGTTGTGCGGAGTCTTTTAATTCTTTTTAAAGGCCAGAAAACTGTTACTGCACGACCGATAAAACGTTCTTTAGGTAAAAGCCCCCAGTATCTTCCGTCTTGTGAATTACCTCGGTTGTCACCAAGCATTAAATAATAGCCTTCCGGAATTTGAAATTCGCAAGTTACTGTTTCGGAGCATTGCGGGTAATCGTATGCGCTTTTTACATAAGGTTCATTTAGAGGTTCATCATTTATATAAACAGTGTACTTTCCTTCTTTGTCAGGTTTTATTTTTATGTTTTCACCCGGCATACCAATTACGCGTTTAATATATGCTATATCTTTGCAGAAAAATCCTGTTAATCTTGAAAATACACGCCAGGGTGTGTTTTTTAGTCTTTCAAAAGGCGGGTAAAAAACCATAATGTCGCCTCGTTTGGGTGTCGTAAAAAATCTTGAATATCTTTCAACAACAATTCTGTCACCTTCCAATAGCGTTGGATGCATTGATGCTGATGGAATCCAGCGAATTTCGCCAACAAAAAAACGTATGACAATTACCATTACAAGGACGAAAACTATTGTTTCGATTACTTCTCTTGCAACAGGGTTAATTGAATTATATTTTTCTTTAACTGTTTTGAAAAATTCTTTTATTCTATACATGGTTTAAAATCCCCAAAAGCTCTTTCAGTGCAAGCTTATATTTGTTATCCTCAAGATTTGATAAAGCTTTTTCCGCTTCAACTACATAATTATTTAACAAAGTCTTTGTTTTTTCAATCCCCTCATCAAGGTTAGAGGTCTTGCCGGCAAATATTACCGGGGCATTGTAAATCCCTGCTGAAATATCATTTTGGGAGGGCTTGAGAGAATTTAATGTTGTGAGATTTAAAATGTCATCTCTGATTTGGAAGGCCATACCAAAGGCATAAGCGAAGTTTTCAGCTTCTGTAAAAGAGGTTTCCCCTGAGAGCAGCATAGCACCGCAAACTGCTGTTTGAAATAGTTTTGCGGTTTTTTGTTCAGTTTTTTTTAGATATTGTTCAAGGGTGGGTATTTTGAATTTGCTGAAATATTGATTAACCTCTCCAATGCACATGTTTGTTAGTGTATTTGCGCACATAGATATAGTTTCCGGGGAGTTTAGACTGTTAAGTTTTTCAAGAGCAATTGAAAGCAGATAATCGCCTGTTAAAATTGCCGTTTTGTTGTTGAAAATTTTGTTTAATGTTTTGCTGCCTCGTCTTGTATCTGCTTCATCAACTACATCGTCGTGAATTAGTGAAGCATTATGGATTATTTCAATAGCTGTTTGAAATGTGTATTGTCGATTGTCCGGTTCTATATTTGAGGCGCGCAGGTATAAAAAAGAAACCAAAGGTCTTATACGTTTAGGTTTGTTAGTTAAGAAGGTTTTCAGTGTTTCGTTAATTTCATTGGAAAGGAATATTTCTGCAAGTAGTTCCTTTTCGACTTTTTGAATATCCTCTTTTACGAGGTTTAAGATATTTCTGTATTTTTCATTAAAGCTCATAAAAAGATTATAACATAAAAGAATTTTTCTTAATCGGGCTTTTGCGTTGCGGTGAGGGGCGGAATTTGATTAAGTATCAAATTTGAAGGGGACTTTCACCTCGTCTGGGAATTGTTGAATTTGATTATTGCTTCTCGCTGCGCAGTTATTCGCTTTATTTTTCTGACGAAAAATTGCCGCTTATATGCTTCGCGCTACTTCGAGTTTGTTCGTTTCACTCACTCCACTCTATGCAAAATCAAAAAAAAACGATCTCGCGATCGTTGAAAATTAATAGGAAAAAGGGAAAGGAAATTT
>QAMI01000035.1 GCA_003150395.1 Candidatus Gastranaerophilales bacterium
GTAACATTAAGCGGAACAAACAAATATTCAATAGATTATGGAAAGGAAAAAGCATCAGGTTCTGTAACTCAAGAAGTAGCCGCAGGTAAATATACCTTAATAAAATCAATAGAGGTACGTAAAAAAGAAAGTTTAAATGATGATGATTGGGGATTACCTAACTCTGCCTCAATGTCTTCAAGTACTTCAATAACCATAGCAGAAGGAGAAACCGGCAAAATAAGTATTAAAGCCGTATGCGGTGAAGCTAAACCTGCTTCTGATCCAAATTGTTCTGCAAAAGAGCAAAATGTAACACTCTCAGTTTCAGGAGGGAATGATATCCCAAATACACTAAAGGTAAAGTTCACAGTAGTAAATACAGATGACAATGAGACTTTATATGAGGGTTTTATTACAATAGGTGACTCAAAGAAATTTATTGTGCCACCTTGCAAACATTACGATGTTCGTTCTGGAAGTATTTACGATGCTGATGGCAATCAAATAGAGGGATTTCATCACAATTTGGAGGGCATAGAACATTTCTATGATGAAGATTATACGCTAGATTTAGAGATAATACAATAATAACAGAGTACATAAAAATACTTTTTGCTCAATATAGGCGCCCGTACATCCTTGAGGCGCCTTTTTCTTTTGTTCATGTCATTCAGAGCATGGGCTTTGCATGTATTCAGTCATCATTGCGCTGTGGCGAAGAAGCACCCGTCTTTTAATAAAGATCCTTCGCTATCTTTTGTATGTAGCCGTACGCTTTTCCACACCATGCTCAGGATGAAATGGTGTTATTGCGAGACGTAATCAAATTCATATTAGTCAATCGGCTATTATGATTTTGATTATGTTTAATCTTATTAACTTTATTCGTATTGCTTTATAATAATTATTGAGTTAGAATATAATAAGGAATAGATTTACAGATAGATACGAGGTGGTATGTCTAAAATTATTATAACCGTATGTATGGGAAGTTCATGCTATGCCCGCGGAAACGCTGCAAACCTTGAATTTATCGAAAATTATATTAAAGATAATGGATTAGAAGCTGTTATTGATTTGGCAGGGGCACGTTGCGAAGGTAAATGTGTTTCAGGTCCTAATGTTATTATCAACGGTATTGAGTATACTGAAGTTGATGAAAATAAATTAAAAGAAATTCTAGACAGTCTGGTTCAGGCAAATTAGTTTTCAGATAGAATTAAGTCATCCTTACTATAAAATACAGGGGTTAAAATGAATAGTAATAATCCGGTTTATACACTTTCAAACGAATGTCACGATTGCTACAAGTGCATCAGAGAATGTCCTGTAAAAGCTATCAAAATTGAAAACGGACATGCGTCGGTAATCGGCGAACGCTGTATTGCCTGCGGAAGCTGCGTAAAAGCTTGTCCTGCAAATGCTAAGCGTGTCAGAACAGATATTGACAAAGCTAAAGCCCTAATCAGAGCGCAAAAAGATGTTTATGTTTCACTTGCACCCTCCTGGAGAGCGTCATTTGAAAATTCTGCACAGAAAATGATTGCACTTTTAAAACAACTCGGATTCAAAGACGTTTCAGAAACAGCTCTTGGCGCTCAGGAAGTTTCAATCAAAACAGCGCAAATGCTTAATTCTTCTGAAAGCGGACTTTTCATATCAAGTGCCTGTCCGGTAATTGTCGATTACATAAGGCTTTATATGCCGGAATTTACAAAATACATTACGCCAATCGGCTCGCCATTGATGACGCATTCAAAAATTCTTAAAGAAACCTTTGGAAACGATATTTCAATAGTCTTTATCGGGCCCTGTATAGGTAAGAAAAATGAAGTTAAATATTCTTCCGGATTGTTTGACGTAGCTTTGACATTTGAAGAATTGCGCATGTGGTTTAACGAAGAAATCGGAGATATCTCAAAAGTCGCCAAAGACAGCAGATATCATTTTGTGCCCGAATCAGCTTATGAAGGAACGCTTTATCCGATTGACGGCGGAATGAACCAGACTATCAGAAAGTCTGGAGTAAATGAGAATGTTCAGCTTCTGGAAGTCTGCGGCTTAAGCTCTCTTCAGCGCGCGTTAAAAAATCTGGACCCGGAAAAGCTTGACAAAACTATTTTTATTGAAGCTCTTGCCTGTGACGGCGGATGTGTCGGCGGGCCGTGTATTTCCTCAGAAAAAGCCGGAATAACAATGGTTTCTGATATTTTGACAAAAGAGAAGAAAAGGGATGCAATTCCTAAAGACCCTAGTTTTGTTGTTGATTATAAAATTGAGCCGAAGAAAGTTGTGACAAGCGATTATCCGATTGAGGATATTTTGAAAACTCTTAAAAAAATCGGTAAACATACGGTCGATGACGAATTAAATTGCGGCGGCTGCGGTTATGCGACTTGCAGGGATTTGGCAAAAGCGCTTCTTGACGGTGATGCAGAAACCTCCATGTGTGTTTCATATATGCGAAAAATTGCAATGAGAAAAGCCGCTGCAATGCTTAGATGCATGCCTTCAGCAACCGTAATGGTTGACAGTAATTTGAATATTCTTGAAGCCAATGATGCCTTCATGAAAATGTTTACAGGAGACATGTATGATGTATTTAAGGCACGTCCGGACGGGCTTGCCGGTGCTGCAATCGATAGAATTGTAGATTTTGCAGATATTTTCAAAACAATTTTAACCTCGGGAAAAGATTTACACAAAGAACGCTATCCGGTTAAAAACAGACTTTATGATATAAGCGCTTTTACAATTGAAGAAAACGAAATTGTCGGTGCAGTAATTACTGACGTTACGCAATCAGAAACGAACCGCGAGAAGATTTCCCAAAAAGCGCACGAGGTAATTTCAAAAAACATCTCTATTGTTCAAGAAATCGCCTGCCTTCTTGGCGAACACATGGTTGAAACAGAAACGCTTTTGAGTTCAATCGCAAACGATTACGATGATAAAGATGATGAGCTGCAAACTGGTTCAAATTCTTAAAAAAGGTGCCAAATGTTTATAGACATCGACTGCAATCAAATGAAAAAATATAATCAAAATGCTTACGGAGATTATTTTGTGTCTAAAAGATATCCTGATGAAGCACGTTTGATTGCAGTTTTGTCAGATGGTTTGGGAAGTGGAATTAAAGCGAATATACTTTCTTGTATGACAGCTACAATGCTTTTGCAGTTCATTGAAAACGGGCAAATTCCAATCCGAAAAGCAGCTGAAATTATTATGAATTCGCTTCCTGTGTGTAAAGTCAGAAGAATAAGTTATTCTACATTTTCGGCGATTGACTGCGATGATTACGGCAACGCTAAAATCGTAGAAGAGGGCAACCCTGAATTCATCTGGATTCGGGATAATGAAGTTATGACCCCGGAATACGAAACAATTCAATCAAAAACTTTTAAAAACAGAAAAATGAGAGTTTATAAACTGAAACTAAAGCTCGGAGACAGACTGATTTTCTGTTCAGATGGTGTAACCCAGGCTGGACTTGGCGGCGGAAGGCTTAAGCTTGGACTTCGTCGTGAGGGTTTAATTGTTTTATTGCAGGACAAACTTAGAGAACATCCTCAGATTTCAAGTTCAGAACTTTCGCAATATATTGTCAATCAGGCGCGAAATATTGAAACCGACCGAAATCCTAAAGATGATATATCTGCTTGTGTTTTGTACTTCAGAGAACCTCGAGAAAGTTTGATTTTTACAGGCCCGCCTTATCATCAGCAAAAAGATGCCGAATATGCAAAAATGTTTGACAATTTCAAGGGTAAAAAAGCAATCTGCGGCGGCACAACTGCAAATCTTATTTCCCGTGAACTTGACCGTCCGATAACTATGGATACAACAATCAGTATCGGAAAACTTCCGGCATGTTCATTTATGGATGGTGTGGATTTGGTGACGGAGGGAATTTTGACGCTTACCAAAACTCTGGAATATTTGGAAGCCGGTACATCAGATATTGACAATGCCGCGGGAAAGCTGGTAAAATTCTTATTGGATAGCGACTGCATAAATTTCATGGTGGGTGCAAAATTAAATCAAGCGCATTATGACCCGGCGCTTCCAATTGAAATCGAAATCCGCAAAAACATAATAAAAAAGATTTCAAAAGTTTTGCAGGACAAGTATTTCAAAAAGGTTAATATACAGTATATGTAACCGTAAAACGAGGAGCTGGTATAAAAATTAAAATTTGACGAAAGTCGGCAGAGAGGATAAAAAGTGGGAGTAAGCGCTTGTAAAAATTTTAAAAATATAGTAAAATAATAAAAAAGCGTAGCGACTGACGAGAATATATACAGTTTCACGAGTATCGGCGGAAAGGATAAAAAAGATGGACAAAAAAATTAGTGTTAAAGTATGTTTAGGAACAACATGTTTTGTAATGGGTTCGGCAAACTTGCAGGAATTAATCGAAATGGTTCCGAAAAAATACGGTGAAAAAGTCGATGTTTCAGGAGTTCCTTGTTTGGGCCTATGCTCAATAGACTGGGAATTTTCCAAAGCGCCTTATGTAAAAGTTGACGATGAAGTCATTAAAGAAGCAACAGTTGAAAAAGTTCTCAAAGCAATTGATGAAAAACTTTCACAGTTTGAAAAATAATTAGAAAGCGGGTTCAAACGACCCGCTTATTTAATGCTAGCCCTCTCCTAAATTAGGAGAGGGCAGGGTGAGGTTTTATAAAAATGTCTAAGAAGTTTTGAAAAAAAATATGTTCATGTCATAATGTTATTATTGATTAAGGAATAGTAAAGAGGTAGAAAATATGGCAATAAACACCCCTAAACAGACATCACACTTAAAAAGAGAAATTCTGGTAAGACTTATCAAATCCTTTTTAAGTGATAATTTTGAAGAAAATACAAGATTAATCCCCTACGATATGCGTCCGAAAGGCCACGAAGTTCCTTACAGATGCTGTATCTATAAAGAACGTGCAATTTTGCGTGACAGAGCAGTTGCAGGACTCGGTCATTCAATTGAAGAAACTGATGACAGCGAACTTCTTTCAACTTTGGCTGAAAAAGCCTTAGAAAGAAAAGCTCCGGATGAAAAACCTTTGACAGTTTTAACAACAGCCTGCAAAGGCTGCGTTCCGGCAAGAATTTACGTTACAGATTTATGCCAGGGCTGCGTTGCGCGTCCTTGCGTAAATACTTGTAAATTCGGCGCAATCAGCGTAATTAACGGCAAATCAGTAATTGATCCTGCAAAATGTAAAAACTGTGGAATGTGCGCTCAGGTTTGTCCTTATCAGGCAATTCAGAAAATTATTGTTCCGTGCGAAAACGCTTGCCCTGTCGGCGCAATTGCTAAAGGCGAAGACGGTCATGCAAAAATAGATTTTGATAAATGTATTTCTTGCGGCAAATGTGTTTCAGCCTGTCCTTTCGGAGCTGTTCATGAAAAAAGCCAGATTATTGATGTTTTGAAAAATATCAAAGCAGGTAAAAAGGTAATTGCAATGGTAGCACCGGCCATTATGGGGCAGTTACCCTGCACGCCGCAGCAATTAAAAGAAGCGATTATGAAACTTGGTTTCGCTGAAGTTTACGAAGTTGCGCAAGGTGCGGATGTTACTACAAAAACAGAAGCCGCTGAATTTGTTGAAAGACTTGAACATGGCGCAGAATTTATGACAACATCCTGCTGTGCAGGCTATAATGAACTTGTAGACAAACATATTCCGGAGATGAAACCATTCCGTTCAGATACAAAAACTCCGATGTATTATACGGCAGAAATCGTTAAAAAAGAGCATCCGGATGCAATTACTGTATTTTTCAGCCCCTGCGTTGCAAAACGCCGTGAAGCACTTCAAAATCCGAATGTTGACTATGTTCTGAACTACGAAGAAGTTGGTGCATGGTTTATTGCACTCGGAATTCAGGTTTCAGAATGCGGCGAAAGTAAATTTAAAACAGAAGCTTCTGCTGAAGCTCGAAATTATGCTGTAACCGGCGGCGTTGCAAAAGCAGTTCAGACAATGCTTCCGGAAGAAATTCCTGCTCATCCTGTTGTCATCGACGGTTTGAACAAACAATCAATCAGAGATTTGAAAAAATATGCTAAAAACGGAATGTGCGAACTTGGCAACCTGATTGAAGTAATGGCTTGTCAGGGCGGATGTTTGGGCGGAAACGCTACAGTAAATGCTTACAAACCGGCATTGAAACAGTTGACAAATTACGTTAACGCAAGCAAATCGCTTGTTGAGCCGCCAAAAGTTGAAAAATAAAATTCTAAAATAAAAAAGCCTCAAAAATACTTGAGGCTTTTTTATTTATTTGCATTTAGTTTTACCATCCCAGCTAAGGTCGTTGCACCGGAGGTAATCCATATTTTCATTTATAAGCACCCATGCTGTACAAGAACCTGGAGCGTAGTATTGTTGACCAAGACATTGGTTTTTAAAGGATTCAACCCATATATTATCTGCTTTTCTGCCTTTTGGAGTAATTCCGTTTTGGTAAATTTTAAACGCAAACAAATCCAGTCCGTCAACATTTGGTTTTTTATGTGAATTTATATCAACATAAATTGTTCCGCAAGATCTTTGATAACCATTCGCTACATCGTAACTATATCTGATTTTTTCTTTACACCAGGCTGATGTATAACCATCTCCGTTTTGGGCATTAAACATTACAGCTGTTCCGTTAGCCATTACAAAATTCGGGTCTATTCTGCGCCAAGTGTTGGTGTTAAATCTGTTTTTATAGCTTTTTGCAAAACTGTGATTTAGATGGTCTTTTTGAGTATGCAGTCTTTTAATATAAGGTTCAATCCGGCTTTTGATTATTTTTGAGCAGGCATTAACATCAATGCTGTTCATATCACACCATCCGTCAACTGTACCATGTTCTTCGATTGCCATCGCAAAAGCCTGAGAGAGAAGCGAATATGTTTGCTTCAGTTGCGATATTGTCACTTTTTCTTGATATCTTCCTATTATAGACGGTAAAGTTATTGCTGCAATAATTCCAATAATACCGAGGGTTATGAGTGTTTCTGCCAGTGTGAACCCGCATGAACACTTAGGAAGCCCCCCCCCCCCCCC
>QAMI01000038.1:0-8816 GCA_003150395.1 Candidatus Gastranaerophilales bacterium
CCCCCCCCTGTGTTATTATTGTCTTGAGCTGGTTTTGCAGGTAATTAATAAGAAAGGAGCTTTTTATGAAAGTTAAGAATTTTGTAATTGTTGTTGGAGCTTTTCTGTATATTTCTTCGACATTAGTTGTTCATGCTGCGACAACTTATGATTGTGTTTGGAGTTCAAAGTCAAAAAACAATACATATATGGTGGGTTATACACCTGGGGAGTCGGCTGAAACGTCTTGTTCCTGGAAAGAATCATTTCCTGAAGCTACATACAATGATTGTATTTATCAATATAAAACTGCTCAAAAGCTCTATGAAGCTGGAAAATGTAAAGAGTCAGTGGGAACGATTGACATGTCACAAGTAGAAATTCTGGAATAATTATCGGCAGATTTTATTATATTCGCAAAATTTGCAGTGCGGTCTGTTTTCTTTGCCTTCAAAATCTTTTGTAGCAAGAATTTGGCGGCACTTTTCTTTTAAGATTTTTTCGTAAATTCCTTTCAACTCTGGCGTAAATTCAATTACTTTATTTTCGTTGTTTTTCAAATCAATGTAAACAAAAGCCAGTGATTTTCTTGGCGGCAAAATCAAATCAGCGCAAAGCAAATATATCATTGTTTGAAAATCTTTTTCCGAATTTTTGGGGATGGCGCCGGTTTTGTAGTCTAAAATCCAGTAAGACGCATTTGAACCATCTGCACAATCGCATACAATCGCATCAAGCCGTCCAAAAATCCAGATGTCGTCAAGCCTTGCTGTTATCGGATATTCTGAATGAATACATTTTTTTGAAAAATATTCGTTGTTTTTCAGACACTCCCAAACCTCACGTTCGCTTTCTGTCAATGCTGTTTCAAGTTTTGAAATATCTGCACCGCGATGGTAGTAATTTGCAAGCGCATGGATTTTTTTACCCTTTTCAAAAAGCGCTGGATTTTGCGGAACTGCAATCTTTTCGTTAAACTTCAAATTGTATTTGACCGGACAGCTTTCAAAAGTTTTTAACATATTTGGCGAAAAATTCTTCATTAAACACCTGCCCTTTCTTCAATCACATCAAACACAAGCGATGGCTGCTGGTCAACCATTTTTTCAAAAGATTTTGCCTTGCGGCTGACGGTAATGTGAAGATTTTTCTTGGCGCGCGTAATTGCGACATACAACAGTCTTAAATTTTCGGCAAGAAGTTCTTCTTTAAGCTGAATTTCGGATTTGGGTTTGTAATTTGGATTAAGCTGGCGGATGTTTTCCATAAAATCAGAGGATTTCAACTTTATCTGGGCAAAATCCAACGTCAAGTTTTTTTCAGCCATTTCCGGCAAAAATACCAGATCAAATTCATCGCCCTTTGACTTGTGAAGCGTCATAATCTGAACTTTGCCTTCCAAAAATTCCTTGTCGCTTTCATCCTCTTCCGAGAAAAATTTGAAGCCGCTTAAAGAAGTTTTTTTTGAAAGTTCCGCAAGCCGCGTCATTATGTATTCGAAATTCGAATTTGCAAGACTAATCCGCTTGATTAGCGTTGAAATCAGATATACATTTGACTTTTCGATTTCGTTTGAAAAATAATGAAGCCCGATTTTGATTGCAAGCTCGTCCGCCGCAAGCTGCGGGAACGAAAGCCAATATGTCATATCCCAGTAAAACTGTTCAAGGTGAATGTTGTTTATGTCATCACAGTTAAGCGAGATAAACGGATTTTCATATTTTCTGATTTCAGTGCCGAGACGCTGCTTGTAAAAACCGCTTTCGGCAAGAATTTCATAGTTGTCAGCAACGACGTTGTTGTCAAACGGGTTCAAAATCATTGAAAGTACTGCAAAAATTACGCGGAAAATAGTTTTCTGCTCCAGGCATTCGCTTCTGGTGATGGTTTTCAGCCCGCTGTTGTTTATGAAATCCATCCACTGAACAACCTGAAAATTGTTTCTGAGGAGAATTCCGACAGTGGCTTTCGGGTCTTTTTTCAGAGTGTTTTTGATGACTGATAAAATGTAATTTTTTTCTTCAAGCGTGCTGTCGAAAATCTTTGGTGTAACCGCGTTTTCGCTTACCGGATTGCGGCCTTCAACCGGCTGCATAAAGATTTTGAAAAACGCATTTTTCATTTCGTCATGTTCTTGGGCAAATGTGACAAGGTCGTTTGCGAGCGTCCAAACCTCTTTTGTACAGCGCTGTGAGCAGTTCATGCTGACGTTGTTTGAAGTTTGTATGAATTTTCTGAACCCTTCGACATCGGCGTTTGAAAAAGTTGTTGTGATTGCCTGATTTATGTCCCCGCAGCGGATTAAGTTTTTATATTTTGCACTTAAAAGATTAATTAGTTTCTGTTGAATTGCCGATGAATCCTGAGCTTCGTCTTCAATTACAAAGTGGCAGATATCCTGATAATGCGCCAAAATATCCGGATTTTCTTCCAAAAGTCTGACCGATGAAATCAACATGTCGTCATAATCGATTAAGTTTGAAGATTTAAGCGCTGTTTGATAATCCTCATAAAATAACTGAAATTTTTTGACTTTTGGATTTAGTGTCGCGGGTGTTTGGATTCCACTCGCCCCATTTGGGAGATGGGGCAGGGGTGAGGGGGCAGTCCCGTCTCCATTATTGTTGGTACGTGTGAGTGGGGCAAAGCTCCCGCCGCCAATTTTGAAAACTGATACAGCGCGGTCAAATTCATCTGTTTCAGTTTTTTTAAGCTTCATTTTTGTTGCGATTTCTTTTACAATGCGTGAACGCTGCGTGTCATCGCAAATTTCAAAATCCGAAGACAGTCCTAGCCGTTCAAAATTTCCGTTTTCTTTCAGAATTCTCAGCGCAAGCCCGTGAATTGTACTGATATTTGGCAATTGAGCGGAGTCTTCCCTGACTGATTTAATTCTTTCGCGGAAGTTGCGTGCGGCGGATTCCATGTATGTCAAAACAAAAATGTTTTCTGCCTGCGCGCCGTTTTCAAGAAGTTTCAAAATCAGTGCAAGCAAAATGGTGGTTTTTCCGGCTCCCGGAACCGCTGAAATTGCCATCTGACCTGACTTATAATCCAAAACTGGCTGCTGGTCAGGGCGTGGTGTGATTTTGAATTTTTTCTTTGTCTCGTCAACTTCCTGAACCTCGGGCGCAGCAACGGTTATAAACTTTTCAATACCGCCGAAGTTCTCAATTCCGTTTCCGTCAAAAAGACTAGAATATGCAAAAACTTTTTCGCCAGCACAAAGTGTTAGTTTTCTCAAAATCCGCGCAGTTTTTTCTTTGCCTAGTTCAATGTTGTCATCAATAGTGAAGTCGTCTTTTGACCAGCCGCGCTGGAAAACCCAGGCGTTATAAAGCGGGCCGGTGTCGCTTTTTATCCATTCGTCGCTCGAAACATCGAGCCAAATCTGATATTTTGTGCGAATTTGATTGTCAATAATTTTTTGCGGCGTACCGATTGCCAAATCCCGCTCTCTTATCTCCAAAATAGAATACGGATTTTCTGAAATTATTGAATTTTCAATTTGTGTAATAATTTCGGTTTTACGATTTTCAAAATCTTTTTTGAAAATATTTTCAAACTCCTGAAGTTGTTTGATAAAGAAATTAAACTTGTTCAAAACACTGCCGTCAAAGCTTTTTAGTTCTACAAGCTCATTGTAGACTTCAAGCGCTTGAAGTGAAAGCTTTTTTTCTGCATTTCCGTGCTCATTTACAAGGTTCAAAAACTTTTGATACTTTTGCGTGTAATCTTCATGCGGAAATTCAAATTCAATCAATTCTTTTGACCTGTCAAATTCATCGAGGATTTCGCGGCAGTATTTCACCGGAATTTCAAGGAAGTTTGACAAAATAATTCTCAAATCAAAAGATGTGAGTTTTTCGCGCATGCCGCAATTTAGTTTTATAATCGTCAAAACTGACAGAACAAGCGGGTTTTGAATAAGCTTTTCACTTCCTGATAAAAACAAAAGATTCGTATGATTTTTAATGCTTTGTTTAAGTGAAAATTTCAGCATGTCATCAATGACCGGCGTTACAATTGAAATTTCACTCGGCTTGACTTTTGCTTTTAATAAAGCGTTGATTTGCTTAACTGCCAAATCTATCATTTTGGCACGTTTTGAAGGTGATTGAAGTGAAAAGTTTTCTAAAATTTCACATTTTTCTTCTGTAACATTTTTGAAAAGATTTTCCGCGTCGAATCTAAGTTTTGAACTTGAATCGAGCGAAATTACCGGTTCGTTGAAAAGTTTTTCAAACTCCCAAACGGCAGTCTTGTCTGCACTTAAATATCCGGTTCTGCTTGCGCCTTTTTTATCAAACGCAATAGCTGCTTCCTTCAGCTGAGGCGTCAAATATTTGATAAAATCAAAACAAGCCGGCGTAATTTCATCGCCGTCGTCTAAAATCAAGTATTTTATATTCTTGAAATATTCGGTGTTTTTGTAAATATAATTGAATACAAGCCCCTGGCGTAAATAGTCAAAATCCCTCAGGGCAAGCGTTTTGGCAAGAAGTTTTTTGAGCGCGATTTTCGCATCGTCCGCAAAACTTTCGCCCAAAACCCTTGAGCGCCATTCCACATCCTCATCAGAAAGATTGTTTTGTACAATCAGCGAATAACGTCTGAAAAGCTGGTGAAGAAGCGACTTTTTTGAGTTGTAACCCTTAAACTGAACTTCTTTTATAATATCCTTTAATATAAACTGTGAAACCTCAAGACCCGCAAGATTTGGAAGAATTTCTGCACCCGGATACGGATTAATATTCTCCAAAACAGCCCAGTTGTCGATTATCGTGTTGTAAACAAGCGAGAAAAACGAATGAACTTCAAGTTTTTCAACCGCCGGAATATCAAGCAGATTAAGTGTATTTTCTACAAACTTGTTTTTCACTTGTGAATTCTGAACCAGCACAAGAATTTCAGACGCCGGAACTCCAGTGTTCAATAGTTTTGCATATTTTTCGACAAGCATGTCTGTTTTTTTTGAAGATACACTTCCTTCTAAAAGCACCTGAATCAATCCTCTTTTTACAGTATTTTATCATAAAAAAAGTGTCGTTTTTACATTCAAATTAATATTATTAAACTATTGCATTTTTGAAAAAAATGTTCTAGTATTATACTGTAGGTAAAGAATTACAAAAAATCTCAAGAAAGTGGAGGATGAAATGCAAGAATTACAAGATCAAATCGGTCAGTCAGCAGGACAAATTTACAACTACTTATCATCAAACAACGGCAAATCTACATTTGCTAAAATGAAAAAAGAGTTAGACCTTAAAGGTAATTTTGCAGATTTAGGCCTTGGCTGGTTAGCTAGAGAAGACAAAGTTGCTATCTCTAAAAAAGGCGCTTCTGTAAGCATAACTTTGAAATAAGTTATAAAACTGAAAAAAAACACCGTTCATACGGTGTTTTTTTTTCATGCAAAAAAAAACTTCTTAAAAAGAAGTTTGGTTAATTTAAAGTGTGTAGTAGGTAGTGTAAATTATAGTATTTAAAATTTATTTAATTTTTATATATTAATAAAGTATTTTATATATAATAAATTTCAGAAAATTGATTTTTCTTTACAAAAGTTTGCAATAGAGTTTATTTTTGATTTATAATTGTAATGCCTTAAAAAGGAAAGGAAATTTTATGAAAATAGCAGTTTATCCCGGAAGCTTTGATCCTATAACCAAAGGGCATATTGATATTTTAAAAAACGGCGCTGAAATCTTTGACAAAGTTATAATAGCAGTTGCAAAGAATTCTGAAAAGCATGGCTTTTTGTCAGTTGATGAGCGCGTAAAACTTATAAAAGAGTGTGTTTTAGACATGCCTAATGTAGAAGTCGACAGCTTTGAGGGGCTTACAATTGAATATGCTAAAAAACGGGGCGCTAAAGTGATATTAAGAGGATTGCGTGCAGTTTCGGATTTTGAATACGAAATGCAGCTTTCTCAGGCAAACAGTGCGCTTTCAAGTGATATCAAAACAATTTTCATGATTACAAAACCTAAGTATAACTTTATTTCATCCAGCACGATTAAGGAAATTTACCTCAACAAGGGAGATATTTCAAAGTTTGTACCGGAGTGTGTTTTTGAGTATTTAGAAAATAAAAAATAACGAAATTATATATATACCTTCATTCCAGTGTAAAATAACTTAAAATACTTGATAATTCCGCAGAAATAGTTTGACAATTATTAACTGCTCTTGTAGAATGTAATTATCAAGAAAGGGATGTGTGTAAGCATGCAACAACAAAATGGAGTATATGACTTATTAAGATTATTAGAAATGTCAATTGATGACAGTTTCCCAATTATTCCGGGCCGATTTGTTTTGGCAAAACCGAAAGAAATTGAAGCATTAATCGATAAAATATATAGATCTTTACCTGTAGAAGTTCAAGAAGCAAGGGCTTTTTTAAGAAGACGTGACGAAATGCAGGCTGAAGCTCAGCAAAAAGCAGAAAAAATAGTTGCAGATGCTCAGGCTGAAGCTGACAGAAAGTTATCAGAAGCAGATTTTATAAAAGCGCTAGAACGTGAAGGAAATCGAATCAGAGCGCAGGTACAAGAAGAATGCGAAGATTTAAAACGCAGAGCTTTGGAAGAAGCAGATGATATCCGTGCCAAGGCATCAGCAGATGCGGCAAAAACGCGCGAAGGTGCAGAAATTTATGCAGAACAAGTTCTGACAAATCTTGAACGCGATTTGACACAGCTTCAGCAGGTTGTTAAAAACGGTCAGGTTTATATGGAAAAATTAAGAACTGAATCTTATTCAAATTATGATATTCCAAGTTCATATGAGATGAGAAATAGTTCATCAGACTATATTGTTAAATAATTTGATATATAGTATAAATTTGATAACCAAAAAAGAGGCTTCCAAAAGATGTCCTCTTTTTTGTAGTATTTGTTAACATTTGTTTGCATTTATTTATTTTTGTTTTATTATATTATCATAAGCCGATTAAATAGAATGTGAACATCTCTCACATTCTATTTTAAAAAGGATTTAAAAATCTTAAAAAGTTGAAAATTCAATAAGAAAAAGGAAATAAAAACAATGGGTATCAAAGGAAAAAATGACAGAATGGTAGTTCTTGCATGTGAAGACTGCAAAGAAAGAAACTACACAACAACAAAAAACAAAAAGAATATTAAAGAAAGACTTGAGTTGAGCAAATACTGCCCGACTTGCAAAAAACATACAAATCATAAAGAAACTAAGTAGCGCAAGCGAGTCGAGTGCCGGCTTTGCGGTGTTGTTTGTTTAAGGTGACAAGGCAATGTTCAAGCACGTTAGTGACGAGTAAGCACGATAAATGGGGAATTTTCCCCAATAAGCGTCCTTAGTTCAGTTGGTAGAACGTCGGTCTCCAAAACCGGATGTCGAGGGTTCGAGTCCTTCAGGGCGCGATTTAAAAAATAAGGAAATTGATATGATAGGTAACGATTCTTCTTCTCAAATGGGAGGGAAAACGCCGGAATTTATGAACGGAATAATCAGCTACTTCAAAGGCGTAAGAGCCGAATGGGGTAAAATAAGCTGGCCTGAAAGACGCCAGGTTGTTGCTGAAACAATGTTTGTAATTGTTATTGTGTTCGTGTTTACGGTATCGGTTTATTTAATGGATATAATTTTTAAAGGCCTGCTTGGCTTGATAAAATAATCCGGCATTAAAAATAAAGGTGGCTTATGACTAAAAAAGAAAAATCTATGGAAGAACAATTGAACGAAGATTTGCAGGCTGAAAAAGCCGAAGCAGAAGCTCTAGCTAATGCTGAAGAAGAAAAAAAAGCAGCCAAGAAAAATCAAAAACGCTGGTATATCGTTCACACTGTAACAGGTCATGAAAATAAGGTTAAAGTTAACCTTGAAAAACGTATTGAATATATGAACATGGGCGAAAAAATCTTCCGCGTAGAAGTTCCTCAAAAAACAGTTACCCAAATGAAGGGCGGCAAAAAACAGGAACGTGAAGAAAAAATATTCCCGGGCTATGTTTTAGTTGAAATGATTATGGACGAAGACAGCTGGTACGTCGTAAGACACACAGCAGGTGTTACAAAATTCGTAGGTTCTGCTAAAAAGCCAATTCCAGCCCGTGACAGCGAAATTAAGAAAATTATCAATCGTTCAACTTCAACTGCTCAGAAAATTGAACTTGATGTTAAGGCTGGTGATAAAGTCAGAATTATTTCAGGGCCGTTTGCAGACTTCGTTGCTGACATCATTGAAGTTTATCCGGACAAATCAAAACTTCGCGCAAATGTTTCAATCTTTGGACGCGAAACCCCTGTCGAACTTGAGTACAAACAGATTAACAAGTTATAATAAGTGCCTACATGAATATATGTAGATTAACAAATTTTAAAATCCTCTGCCAAGCGCAGAAAAATCAATAGATGAGTTAGAAAGCCATAAAAAGCAATCTGCTCAAATAGTACAAACAATGTGGAAGGGACGCCCCCGTTAGTACCACAAAAGGAGAAAAAAATGGCAAAAAAAGTAGTAGGAAAAATCAAGCTTCAAATCGAAGCAGGAAAAGCAAATCCGTCACCTCCGGTTGGTCCGGCTTTAGGTCAGCACGGTGTTAACATCATGGATTTCTGTAAGCAGTTCAATGCTAAAACAGAATCTCAAGCAGGATACATTATCCCGGTTGTAATTGATGTTTACGAAGATAGAAGTTTTACTTTCGTAACAAAATCACCGCCGGCTCCTGTATTAATTAAAAAAGCTTTAAACTTGTCAAAAGGCTCAGCAGCTCCGAACAAGGATAAAGTTGCAGAAATTACTCAGGCTCAGCTTGAAGAAATCGCAAAAATTAAAATGGATGACTT